>NZ_CP025612.1:900000-1175000 GCF_002868735.1 Niveispirillum cyanobacteriorum
CACCGTCATGTTGGTGCGGCTGTCGGGCAGGATCGGCTTCAGGAACAGCAGGTCGGCGCGGCGGTTGGGCGTCACCTGCCATCCGGCGCTGTCACCGATGGCCACGTTTTCAATCCGCTCGCCCGCTTCAAACTGAATTGTAGTCTGGATGCCGGCGCGACCGGGTACTGTAACCACGGTGGCTTCATCATACTGTGTCCAGATGATGCGGTTATCGGCAAAGCAGGGCGTGGTGGACAGCAGGACCGCCAGCAGCGGCAGGGCCAGAGGACGCTTGGTCATGACGGTGTTCCTTTCACGGCCGGGCTGCGGAAACGCTGGCCCAGGCCGGTTGCAGGGCGGTTGGATCGGGGGCCGGGGCCGGGGACCGAACGGGCAGCATCCCCTAGGGTCTGAATGTTGGCACCGGGGGCAGTGGCGGCTGGCCGGCTGGCGCCACCACCCATCCCGCCCAGGCGCAGGTCCGAATTTGTGCTGGGCATCATGACGGTTGCGGCGGTTGACATGGCACTGATCCGCGATGCGGCGGGGGCCATGGCGGCCACGGGTGCGGCGGCAGTGGCAGTTGCCTGCGCCGTCCGGCCCTGTGCCCCTCGACCGATAGACGCGCTTTGCGGACCATGCAGGTTCAAGCGCCATCCCCCCGTCAAAGTCGATGCCACCCGCAGGACAAGCAGCATCAACAAACTGAACACACCCGCGCCAAGCAGGACCGACACGGCCAGTTCCGGCGTCGGCGTGCCGCCGGAACTGGCAAGGTCCGACAGCGCGGGTGCGATCAACGCCAGCGCGCCTGTACCCACCAGCACCGTCAGCAGGGGCACGAGAGCGAACAGAATGGATGCGCGCAGCCACCCCTCAAACAGCCCGCTCGTCGCACGAAACAGGGCCAGCACGATGAACACCGGCCCCAGGGCAAGCAGGGCGGCCAGCGCGATCTTGGACGCGACCAACACGCCCACCGTGCCGAACAGCAGCAGCAGCGACGCGATCCACAACAGATCCGCCGGGCGCATGCCGGCCAGCATGGTTGGCTTCTCCCCACCAGCCACCACCGACTGCCGGGCCGCATCCAGGACAAGCTGAAACAGCTGATCCAGACGGTCGGCAAACAGCGACGGGGCCGATCCCCGCGTGCCGGCCAGCAGCGAGGCCAGATGGTCGGGTGCCCCGACCAGCAGGTTCCACACCACCTGATGATAGGCGGCCCAGGAGGTGGCAAAACACAGGACCAGACCTAGCCCCATCATGCGCGGGGTCAGGCTGGACAGGCCGACACCCGTGCGCCCCGTCAGCATGCGGATCGCCATCAGCGCGACATACAGCGTCAGCAGCAATGTCAGCGCCTGCTCCAGCGCTCCGTCGGGGCCCAGCAGGGTGGAAAAGGCCTTTTCCGTGGTCTGGGCCGCCAGACAGTCGACGGCGCGCAGCGCGCCGGCAACCCCGCCCGCACCATCCAGACTGGAATATCCGGGGCAAGCCAGGGTCGTCATTCTGCGGCCAGCCTTTCAAGCCCCGACAGGTCCGTCGCGTCAGGCCAGGGTGTACCTGTCAGACGCGGATACCAGCGGGCAGGATCATCGCCCGTGCTAGCGCGGATCATGTCCAGGCGGCGGACATTCGCCTCCCGCCCCGACAGGACCATCAGCATGTCGTTCATGCCGCCCAAGTCCAGCCGTGGCACGATGGAATGGTTGGCATGGCGGACGAGGAAGCAGCGCCCATGCGCCGGCAGGCCCCGGATCAACTCCAGCTCATGCGCCGAAAGGCCAAATCCGGCGCAGTAGTCATCCTCCCGCGCCTTTGGATTGGGCATGAAGATCATGGTGGCGGTCTGCTCGACAATGGCACTGGCGATGCGGCTGTCCAGTGCGTCTCGCGCCGATTGCGTGGCAAAGCCGACAATGGCGTTGCGCTTGCGCAGCGTCTTCAGCCAGTCGCGGATGCGGGCCGCAAAGACGGGATCGTCCAGCGCCTTCCAGCCCTCATCGATCAGGATCATGGCCGGATCACCGTCCAGCCGTTCATCAATACGGTGGAACAGATACATCATGGCCGGCGTGCGCAGGGCAGGCACATCCAGCAGCGCCGTCATATCAAAGCCCAGAACCCGAGCGTCCAGATCCAGCCGGTCCACCTCATTATCGAACAGCCACGCATGTTCGCCGGCACCGATCCAGGGCGACAGCCGGCTGGCCAGATCGCCCGGCATGGGCCGCGTGGCCCCCGACAAAAGTTCACGGAAATGCCGCAGGCGACGCAGGTGCGGGGCATGCTCGAAACAGGCATCGACGGCATCGGCAATCGCTGCCTCTTCCTCTGGTCCTTCCGCCTTCAACAGGCAGGCCAGCCATAGACGCAGGAAGGCACGGTTGACGGCACTGTCGGGCAGGTGCAGCGGGTTCATGCCCGACGGTTCACCGGGCAGCAGCCGGCTATAATGCCCACCGATCCCGCGCAGGAAAATCTCCGCCCCCCTGTCCTTGTCGAAGAAGATGGTGCGCGGCTTGTATTTCTGCGCCTGGGCAGCCAGGAAATTCAGCACCACGGTCTTGCCCGACCCGGATGGGCCGATGATGGTGAAATTGCCCAGGTCGCCTTCATGAAAGTTGAAGAAGTACGGGGTGGCGCTGGTTGTCTCGAACATGGCCACGGCATCGCCCCAATGGTTGCCGCCGGCACTGCCCAAGGGGAAGCCGTGCAATGACAGGAAGCCGGCGGCATTGGCGGTGGAGATCAGGGCGCGGCGGACCAGAAAACGCTCATTGCCGGGGAACTGCCCCCAGAATAGCGGCTCCAGATTGACATCCTCGCGCACGGCGATTGCGCCGATATCGGCCAGGGCGGCACCGGCCAGGGCCACGGCATCATCCAGACCCGCCATGTCGGATGCGCGCACCAGCAGTCCCAGATGATGATCGCCGAACCCCACCTGCCCCGCCGAAAGCGCGTCGCGCGCCATCAACATCTCGGCCCGTTCGGTCACCGTCTCCTCATCCGTCGCACGGTGGCGGCGCAGCGCCAGATCCATGCGTTCGCGCGCCGTCTGCCGGTCCACCGGGGCGAAGCTCTCCGTCAGGGTCAGTTCGACCGGCAGGCGAAGAATATTGTCCAGAAGACCGGCACGCGTCGCGTCCGGATATTCCTTCACCGACAGGCCGGCGGCCACCTGCCGGCCTGTCGGTCCCGCCAGTTCCAGCGCATCAACACCAAAGCTGACGCGGGAATAGGGGATATGGCGACCGATGTCGGTGGCCTTGGGCGGCAGCAGCACGGGCCGCATCTCCCCATTATACAGCGCCGACAGCAGTTCCAGCACCTCTGAACAAGGGCCATAGGCGGTGTCATAGGTACCCAGCACGCGGGCGCCATAGGGTTCCAGACCGGCCAGCAGGGCCGTGACGGCCGCTTCCAGGGCTCGGCGGTCGGCATCCAGGCGCTGGGCCGACCGACCCTGCGACAGGATGCGATCCAGCAGCCCGGCCTTGCCCCGTGCTGGGCGGCGCAGGATGGTCAGGAACTGTTCATTGATGAACAGTCGCCGGTCGGCCAAGCGTTCCTGCCAGCGTCTGTCGATCAGCCCGGCCAGCGGGCTCTCGAAACTGGCCGTCAGTTCCGGCTGTATCCGACGGCGGATGACATGGTGATAAACCACATGCCGCGCATCCAGGGCAGACCGCAGCATCACCTCCCGCACCGCCAGCCGGTGGTTCAGCGCCTCTGAATCTTCCGTTTCAAACGGCAGACCCGCCACATGGATGGTGCGCAGCAGCGACCCGTCGCGTAGCAGCAGGCTGCCATCGTCCAACAGCGCCTGATAGGGCAGCCGGTCCCAGGCGCTGGCTTCACGACCGGCCCAGGAAGCAGGACCTTTCCATGTCGGCATTGGACTTCTCCACCAAAACAGGGCGTCATGCGCCGTAGGAGTTGCTGCGCCAGCGCTTCCAATTGCGGACACGCGGGCAGGTGGTGACCTTGGTCAGCCAGAGATCGAAAATGCGTGGTTCGCGAAGGCAGGCCAGATAGCCGGCGGCATGCACCAGAAGTGCAACCGGCAGGGCCAGAAAGGACCGCGTGACCAGAAAGGCCTCGGTCGTCACCAGCAGATTGATGACGAAGAAATTATAGGTCACGCCCGCGAACATCTGGGGCCGGGTCAGGGCACGGAATACGGGTGCGCGGGCCAGCATCAGCGGGACACCGACGTCGTTGCCTGGATGCCAGAGACGATAGCCCCCGCACCGAACAGGATGAAGCAGCCCAGGACCACGGTCGCCCCGAAGCGCCAGTTCATCCGGCCCGTCAGCATCAGGAAACCGACCGCAGCCACCGCCATCACGGCGACCGTGGTCGCAACATTGCCCATCAGGGTGCCCTGCATCCAGGACAGGGCGGCGACAATGGGGCCAGCCCCCTTTGGATCACCGCCGGCATTCTGCGCCAGGGCCGCATGGGCCGACAGCAGCAGGGGCGCCAGCGCCGCTAGGGTTCGTTTCAGGGTACGCATGCTTTTCTCCCTTGGTGTCGCATCGGACTGGGACCAAGGGATAGGGGACGGGCTTTGCCGGCATATGTCGGGACGATGGAACCCCTCGCCATGTTGTGTCAGGCGCGTTGCAACCGGGGGCAAAACCGTTTGCCCGCTGCAACATGCTGAAACAATCCGACATGGAGAGGCGATTTTCGGCTCGTACAGAGAAGGTCACGACGCCATAATCGGGATATGGATCTGATGACCCGCATATTGATCGTGGATGATGATCCGGGCCTGCGTGGCCTGATCTCCACATTCCTGGAACGGCACGGTTACCGCACCGACACCGCTGGCAATCCGCCTGAAATGCGGGCGAAACTGGCTTCGGGCAGCTACGACCTGATCGTCCTGGACGTGATGATGCCGCAGGAGGACGGGTTAACCGCGCTGAAGGGGCTGGTGGCCGGGGGTGGTCCGCCGGTCATCATGTTGTCCGCCGTGGGCGGGGATGTCGACCGCATTGTCGGCCTGGAAATGGGTGCGGAGGATTACATGGAAAAGCCATGCAATCCGCGCGAACTGCTGGCCCGCATCCGCACCGTCCTGCGCCGCAACCGTGGTGCTGCCGCCACGGCGGAACCGGCCACCGCCGCCCTGCCACCCGTGGCAGAAAACTGGATCGGCTTTGCCGGCTGGCGCATGCAGCCCGACAGCCGCATGGTGGCGGCCCCGTCGGGCCAGGATGTGACCCTGTCGGACGCGGAGTTCCGCCTGCTACGCGCCCTGGTCGATCATCCGCGCCGCGTGCTGACCCGTGATCAGTTGCTGGATTTCGCCCATGGCGAAAGCACCGATCATTTCGACCGCGCCATCGATGTGCAGATCAGTCGTCTGCGCCGAAAACTGGCCGCCGCCGATGACAGTGCGGAACTGATCCGTACGGTGCGCAATGAAGGCTATATGTTTGTCCCCACTGTCACGCGATAGGGATTGCGATAGGGATTGCGGCATTCCCGCCACACCCCTTCAGGAACCCGCCAATTTACCGCCGACATAATTTTTCAGGCGACATAATATGACGGGGCCGGACGGACCCTTGAAATACGTCTGACATTCCCAGGCAACATCCACCCGCCATCCCTTGAACCGCGAACGGCGGTGCCCCCGTCGGACACCCCCGAAACGGAGATAAGAGATGAGCGAACATCATATCGAGGATCATGACCGTGGTCTGCTCTTCGACCTGGAAACCCTGAACACCAAGATCCTGGAACGCCGCCGCGCCCTGTCGCTGCTGGGCGGCGCCGGTCTGGCGGCCCTGCTCACGGGCTGCGGCGGTGGCGGCGGGTCGGACAGCACAACGACCAGCAGCACAACCACCACGGGAAGCACGACGGGCGGAACCACCACTGGCGGCACCACCACCACCGGCGGTTCCTGCGTCGATTATGCAAGCGAAACTAACGGCCCCTACCCCGCCGACGGCACCAACACCTCCAGCGGCGCCACCTCCAATGTGCTGACCTCCTCCGGTGTTATCCGGTCGGACATCCGGTCCAGCTTCATCAGTTCCACGACCCAGGCGACGGGCGTGCCGATGACGCTGACCATCACCTTGCAGAATTCCACGGGCTGTACGCCGCTGTCGGGCTACGCCATCTATATCTGGCACTGCGATGCGGCGGGCAAATACTCGCTCTATGACCTGCCGACCGAGAGCTACCTGCGCGGTATGCAGATTTCTGACAGCAATGGCCAGGTGACGTTCCAGACCATCGTTCCCGGCTGTTACCAGGGTCGTTATCCGCATATCCACTTCGAAGTTTTCACCAGCCAGGCCGCCGCAACCAGCGGCACGGGCCGCACCGCCGCCCTGATCTCCCAGTTTGCGGTACCGGGCAGTGTCTGCGCCACCGTCTATGCCGCCGGCGGCTATGGCAACAGCACGGCAGCCCTGAACGCTGTCACCCTGTCCAGCGATAATGTCTTCGGCGACAACACCGCCGCCCAGATCGCCGCCCAGACCCTGACCATGTCGGGCAGCGTATCGGCCGGTTACACCGCCAGCGTGACGGTTGGCGTCTGACCCTGCGGCCGGTGGCTTGCCCCTTTCGCGGAACCGGGCCACCGGCCTATGTTGTTATTGTTTTCCCGGCGCATGGTGGCTGCCCTGTTGAAGTTGCCCAATCTTCTGGCCCGCTGGCCCCTGTTCGTCCGCATCTTTGTGCTGATGCTGGCAGGTGTGTTGCTGGCCCAGGCGTTGAACTTCCTGCTGCTGCTGGCAGCCCCCATGCCGCCACCCAGCCAGCACATGTTGGCCGGTGTGGCAGCAAGCTTGCGATCGGGCATTGCAGCACCCGGTTTTGAAGTCACCACCTCCGGTAAGCCGCCCCCCAATGCCGGTCCGTCGGATCGGCTGCGCGCCAACCGGCAATGGCTGGTCAATGCGCTGGGGGAGGATGAAAGCTTCGTACGACTGGAACTGCGCGGGCCCGGTGATCCGGGTGGCCGCGGTCCTGGCCCGCGCGGCTTCCCCGGCGACCCTGATGGGGATCGCCCACCGCCACCGCACGGTGACCGCCCGCCACCGCCCGACAGGGGCTTTTCCGGCCCCCCACCGGGAACTGGACCTGAACCGGGGCCGGGACCAGGGCCGCGTTTCGGCGGCATGGTCCATCGTGACGACGCCATCATCGGCGACTTCTCCGCCGCCCTGAAACTGCCCAGCGGGGAATGGCGGATCGTGCAACCGGCAGGTGGGGGCCTGCGCGGCTGGTACTTGAGGATGTTCTACTGGCTTATCGCAGGGCTGGGCGTGGTTGTGCCACTCGCCTGGTGGTTGGCACGGTGGCTGGCGGGTCCCATTGCCATGTTTGCCCAGGCCGCAGAACGGCTGGGCCGCGATCCCGCCGCCCCGGCTGTCCCGACCAATGCGGGCCCGCCAGAGGTGCGCGCCGCTGCCACCGCCTTCAACCAGATGCAGGAAAGGCTGCGCCGGTACGTGGATGACCGAACCCTTTTGGTTGCCGCCATTGCGCATGACCTGCGCACCCCTCTGGCCCGGCTTGCCTTCCGGCTGGAAGAGGCGCCGGACGCCGTGCGTGAGGCGGCGGCAGGCGATATCGCAGAGATGCGGGAGATGATCGCGGCGACATTGTCGTTCGTGAAGGACCTGTCCCAGCCAGTCACACGCAGCACCATCGACCTTCAGGCACTGATCCTGCGCCAGACCCAGGCCAGTCGTCAGATGGGGGAGCCGGTTGCCGACGGGGTCATGCAGCCGGCCTGGATTGAGGGTGACGCATCCGGTATCGCCCGCATGCTGGACAATCTGATCGGCAACGCCGTCACCTATGGCAGTTCCGCCCTGGTGCGTTTGACGACGGAGAAAGACAGCGCGGTAATTGAGGTTCAGGATGAAGGATCCGGCCTTCCCGATGCCCTTCTGGAGCGTGTGTTCGAGCCCTTCTTCCGCGTGGAACCTTCACGCAACCGGCATACCGGCGGGGCGGGTCTGGGTCTGGCCAGTGCGCGTGCCGTGGCACGGGCCCATGGGGGCGATATTATGCTGACCAACCGCCCGCCAGGGGGATTGGTGGCCCGTGTCACCCTGCCCCTGAAGCCCATGTAGCTGCAACTCGGTTAAGAATTCATTATAGTATATTTTGGATACAAACTTTCGTCTGATCGCTAGGGCCCAGACTCAATCAGGTCCAGTACGCTACGATGGTTGCAATTACGAGGGTGGATAGGAAGTTTCTGGCGAGCTTGTCGTATCGAGTTGCGACGCGTCGGAAGTCCTTGAGGCGGCAGAAGACGGCCTCGACCATCCACCGGAATCTGTACCTGACCTTGTCGAAGCGGATGGGCTTCTTGCGTGACTTTCTGCCGGGAATGACGGGCTTAGCGCCCCTCTCCTTGATCTTGGCCCGCAATTTATCGTTGTCATATCCCTTGTCGGCCAGGACATAGCGGCAACCATCAACCTCAGCCAGCAGGGTCTCGGCCATCGTGATATCGGAAACGTTGCCCGCCGTTGCTTGCAAGACCACCGGGAAGCCGAGCGTATCCGTCAGGGCGTGGACTTTTGTGGTCTGACCGCCCCTGGAAATGCCAATTGCTTGCGCGTTGCCCCCCCTTTTCCGCCGTGGGCACACCGATGTGCCTTCACGTAGCTGCCATCCATGGCCACGCTGGTCGTGATCCACTGCCCGGCGGCCAGCGCCTGTAATATCCGGTACCAGTGTTTGCGTCCGGACCAGCGGTTGAACCGATTGTAGACCGTGGTCGGTGGGCCATATTCCGGCGGACAGTCCTTTCAGCGGCAGCCGATCTTGAGTACATGAATAATCCCACTGATGATGCGACGGTCGTCAACACGCGGCGCACCAACGGTATGGCGGGGAAGGTGCGGCTCAATCGCTGCCCACGCTTCATCCGAAAGCCAGAAAATCCCCTGCATTCAATCCTCCAACGCATTTTTCACGCCTTGGAATCACACTCTCACAGCAATTTCAATGCACTATTACGGTTCTGTCCCTAGACTGCCGTAGCATCCGGAAAGAGAAAGGGAAATCCACACGCCTTGACCCAATCATGAACCAAGCCGCATAACTCAATGGTGGCTCAATTCTCGACGGAAATCCCGGGTCAGTTCCGCGTGAAAATCAACAGACAATGCCAATGAAGGGCCGGAACGCCGCCCGGCGACGCATTTCGTCGACGGGCGCATCGTCTTCCCCGATGCGTCCGGCAAATGGTCGGTGTCGCTGTGGGGCAAAAACCTGAGCAATGAGGTGAAGCGTACTTTCCAGGGGGTGTTCCTGGGCGCTAATTTCGGCGCTTCCAACCCACCTCGCACCGTTGGTGCGACAGTCACCTGGAGAATGCGATTTGACGCGTCCAGCTCCACAGGATCTGCTACGCCTGTTGATGGAGGCGGCGGTCAACGCCGCCTCCCCCGTTACCTGCGTACCACCCCATCTGCCGCCGCTCCCGAAGGGACGCACGATGGTGGTCGGGGCCGGCAAGGCAGCCGCCGCCATGGCGGCGGCTGTGGAGCAGTGCTGGCAGGGGCCAATTTCGGGGCTGGTCATCACCCGCTATGGCCACGGCGTCGCGTGCAGCCGAATAGAGGTGGTGGAAGCCGCCCATCCGGTACCCGACGAAGCCGGCATCCAGGCCACCACCAGAATGCTAGCCCTGTTGAAGGGACTAACCGCGGACGACCTTGTTCTGTGCCTGATATCGGGGGGCGGGTCGGCCCTGCTGGCGTCGCCGGCACCGGGGCTGACGCTGTCCGACAAGCAGTTGGTGGCCCGCGCCCTGCTGAAAAGCGGGGCGACCATCACGGAGATGAATTGCGTGCGCAAGCACCTGTCGGCGGTGAAAGGTGGGCGTCTGGCACGCATGGCCGCGCCGGCCCCGGTTCACACGCTGATGATCTCCGACGTGCCGGGCGATGATCCGGCCACCATCGCATCCGGCCCGACCCTGCCCGATCCTAGCACCCGGACAGAGGCGCTGGCCATCCTGTCGCGATATGGGATCGACGCACCTGTCGCCGTCACAGGCTGGCTTTCCAACCCGGAAAGCGAGACGCCGAAATCGTTGGATGATCTGCCCTCGGGCCGCGCCATCCTTGTGGCAAGGCCCGCCGATGCCATTGCGGCGGCGGCTGATCTCGCACGGCGCATGGGTGTGGCCCCGATCTTCCTGGGCAGCGCGATTGAGGGCGAGGCCCGCGATGTCGCGGTGCAGCATGCCGATTTCGCGAAAGCGGTTCTGGCCGGTGATATCCCCACCCCACGCCCCTGCGTTCTTCTGTCGGGCGGCGAAACAAGCGTGACCGTGCGGGGACAGGGCCGGGGCGGACGCAATGCCGAATTCCTGCTAGCGCTGGCCATTGCACTGAGCGGGCTGCCTGGCGTGCATGCGCTGGCCGCCGATACCGACGGCATTGACGGGTCGGAGGATAATGCCGGCGCCTGGATCGGACCCGATATCCTGGCACGCGCCACGAACGCCGGCATCTCCGCTTCTGAACGGCTGGCCGACAATGACGGCTATGGCTTCTTCCATGCCCTGGGAACCCTGCTGTTCACAGGGCCGACACGAACCAATGTGAATGATTTCAGGGCCATCCTGATCGAATGAGGATTGATTGAATGAGCAAGGAACGCCCCTGATCGGCGGGCATGACGCGACCTTTTTCGGTGCCGTGGGCTGGCCCGCAACTGTGCCGGACCATGTCTCGCTTTGGGGCTCGCTGATCCAGTTCCGCCACAAATTCGACCAGTATGTGAATCTGCGCCCCTTCCGCCTGATGCCCGGCATGGCAAGCCCGCTGGCAGGCCCCAAGCCAGGCGCCATCGAATTCTATGTCGTGCGCGAGAATACGGAGAGAAATATTCCTCCATCGGCGGGCGCACCTTCCCCGGTACCGACCGCGAAGTCGTGATGCAGGAAACCGTGATGACCCGGATTGGCACCGACCGTATCCCGAAATACGCTTTTGATCTGGCCCAGCGACGAGACAGAAAGCACCTGACCTCGGCGACCAAATCCAACGGCATCGCCATAACCATGCCCTACTAGGATGAACGGGTGGACGCGATGGCCGCGCATCATCCCGATGTGCGCTGGGACAAGTGCCATACCGACATCCTGGCCGCTCATTTCGTGCAACATCCGGATTGGTTCGACGTGGTCGTGGCCTCCAACCTGTTCGGCGACATCCTGTCCGACCTGGGGCCGGCCTGCACCGGCACCATCGGTATCGCGCCGGCCGGCAACATCAATCCCGATGGCCACTTCCCGTCATTGTTTGGGCCTTTCCATGGTTCCGCCCCCGACATCGCCGGTCAATGGATCGCCAACCCGGTGGGTCAGATATGGTCTGCCGCCCTGGTGCTGGACCATTTGGGGAATGTGCGGCGGGAGCCGCCATCGTGACTGCCATTGAGACGGTTCTAGCCCAAAAACATCTGCGCACCCGTGATCTTGGCGGGCCAGCAGATACCGTGACCTGCGGCAAGGCCATTGCCGATGCCCTGCGCTGACCACCCCCCTACCTCCAGTCATAAGTTAAATTGTGTACCTGCGCATTTATCATCATTGGACAATGATGCTGCCGACGGGCACTTCCTTCCCAAAACCATTGCCGGTCCGGCCCAATGCCACCCGGTCAAGTTGATGCGAAGGGAGGAAGACAATGACTTTCCAGCCGAACTGGCGCAACGGCCTGATGGCCACCACCATGCTGGCCGCCGCGATGATGCCGGCGCAGGCGCAGGAGGCCGATGACAGCCTGGTGCTTGAAGAGATCGTAGTGACAGCGCAGAAGCGGGCGGAGCGCCTGCAGGACGTGCCGCTGGCCGTCAGCGCGCTTTCCGCCGACGCTCTGGCCAATTCCCAGGTCAGCAGCACGGCCGGCGTTGCCGCCCTGGTGCCCTCGCTGACCTATACGCAGTCGACCAGCGACCTGAACAATAATGTTCGCATTCGCGGCGTGGGCACGGCCCTGTTCAATGCTGGTCTGGAATCCGCTGTGTCCTTCGTGGTGGATGGTGTCGTCATGTCGCGTCAGGGCCAGGGTTTCCAGGACCTGATCGACGTGGAGCGGGTGGAAGTGCTGCGCGGCCCGCAGGGCACGCTGTTCGGCAAGAACGCCACCGCCGGCGTGATCAACATTGTGACCAAGCGCCCGTCGCGCGACTTTGAAGGTGTCGCTGAAATCGGCATCGCCGAGCAGGGCGAATACCGTGCCCGGGCATCCGTCTCCGGCCCGATCAGCGAGACGGTGGGCGCACGCCTGACCGGCTATTATACAGACAATCGCGGTTATGTTTACGATTATGGCCGTGGTGAGCATGTCTATGGCGGTCGCGATGTCGGCTTGCGCGGCAAGGTCGAATGGCAGGCTACGGAAAACCTGAACTTCTTGTTCACCGCCGACATCCGCGACAGCGAAAGCGATTGCTGTCAGCCGATCCCCTACCTGACGACCAACAGCGTTCTGGCCGCCATCCGGGGCCCGGTCGTTGCCTCATCCGAAAACCGCACCGTCAATAGCGGCGATACCCGGACCTTCGCCAATTCCGATCAGGCTGGCGGATCGGTGGAAGCCAGTCTGGACCTGGGCGACCATGTCCTGACCTCCGTCACCGCCGTCCGCAACTGGAAGATCGAGAATAATGTCGATGTGGACGGATTCAATTCGGCGACGCCACTCTATCTGCCGTTCGGCAATGGCTATTTCGGCGTCAATGGCGGTACCGCCGATATCAGCCAGTTCACACAGGAACTGCGTTTGGCGTCGGCCGCGAACCAGCCGCTGACCTACACGTTCGGCCTGTTCTACTTCAACCTGGACCTGGACCGCGCGTTTACCCGCCGCGTGGGTGGTTGCGTGACACCAGGCACCGCCTTCGGCCAGCCGTGCGCCACGTCCTTCTTCTCCTCTTCCAATCACGAGGCGAATACCAAGACAGACAATTACGCCGCCTTCGGTCAGGTTGAATATGAACTGACCGATGCCCTGTCGGCCTTTGCCGGCTTCCGTCTGCAACGGGAAAAGGTGTCCTACAGCGGCACCCGTTTCGGTTCCGCACCCTATACCGGTGACCGATTGCTGTTTGCCGCCTCCACCGGGTCGGGCAGCGTTTCCGATACCGACCTGTCGGGCAAGGCCGGCCTGAAATATGAGATCGACCGCGATGCCCAGACCTATTTCACCTGGTCGCGTGGCTATAAGGGCCAGGGCTACGACGTCGAACTGACGGCGAATTTCGCGAGCCAGTCGCCCGTGCGACCGGAAACGGTGAATTCGTACGAACTGGGCTGGAAGCAGCAGGCCCTGAATGGCCGCCTGATCCTGAACAGTGCTCTGTTCTATGCCAAATATCAGGACCTGCAGGTCCAATCGACCATCGCGCCGAACGTGTCGGTTCCGACCAATGCCGGCTCCTCGGTATCGAAGGGGGCAGAGATCGAGTTCCAGGCCCGCGCCACCTCCGCGCTCAGCATCAATGGCGGCGTCACCTTGCTGGATGCCAAGTTCGATGCCGACCGCATCGCCTGTGCTCTACCGGCTCAGGCATCGGCGGTTACTCTGGCGACGGGGGCAGCGGAACCGGTCAATAGCTGCTTCCGTCTGGGCAATGGCACCGTCCAGAATGTCCGTGGCGGTGACCTGCCTAACGCACCACGCTGGCGTGGCAATATCAATGTCCGGTACGAGGATGAAATCGCCACCGACTGGAACGGTTTCGCCCAGGTCGGGTTCAACACACAGAGCGGTACCACCTTCTCCCTGGAGCAGGATGCCGGTCTGACCCAGGGCGGTTACAGCACCATTGACCTGTCGGTCGGCGTGCTGTCGCAAGATGACCGCTACCAGTTGACACTTTATGTCCGCAACCTGACCGATAAGCATTTCGCGACGGGCATGCAGCGCGACAACATCCTGACCAACGCCGCCAACCCCGGCAATATCCTGTATTTCACGTCCAAGGAAGCGGCCCGGTACATGGGTGGCACCCTGCGCGTGAAGTTCTGATCCCAACCGGCCGGCGGCGCCCGACAGGGATCGCCGCCGGTCCCTTTCTTTACGAAAACCCCTTAGGCCGCCATGATCCATGACGTCGCCATCGTCGGCTGCGGTCCCGTCGGGGCCACGGCCGCCCACCTGTTGGGAAAGACCGGGCTGTCGGTCCTGGTGGTGGAGCGCGAGCCCGACCCGCACCCCCTGCCACGCGCCGTCCATATCGACCACGAGATGATGCGCATCTTTCAGGGCATCGGCCTGATCGACCGGCTGCTGCCCCTGATGCGCGAAACCGATGGACACCTGCATATTGGCGCCGATGGCGGGGTGATCCGCTATCTCGGTTCCGCCGGACAGGCCCGGCCCTTCGGCTGGGCCAACGATTACTTCTTCTATCAACCGGAACTTGAAGCCATGTTACGCGGCGGCCTGACCGCCTACCCGGCGGTTGATCTGCGCCTGGGTGCGGAGTTGGTGGGACTGGACCAGACTGACGGGCATGTCACCCTGCATCTTGCCGACGGTGGTCTGGCCAGCGCCCGCTATGTCATTGCTTGCGACGGCGCGCGCAGCATGGTGCGCAAAGCGCTGGATATCCGCCTGGACGATCTGCGGTTCGAAGAACCTTGGCTGGTCGTGGATGCCGAGCTGGATGGTCCGGTACAGTTTCCCGCATTCACGGGCCTGCCGCCGGCGGCGAACCTGCAGAAACTGTCAGTAATGCTGTGCGATCCGCGCCGTCCAGCCACCATCGTGCCGGGGCGCGGCAACCATCGCCGCTGGGAATTCATGCTACTACCCGGCGAGGATGACCGGGAGATGATGCGGCCGGACAAGGTGGCGGAGTTGCTCGCTCCTTGGGTGGCGGGCATTCCGCATCGGCTGGTCCGCGCCGCGACTTACCGGTTTCACGGGCTGGTGGCGCTGGAATGGCAACGGGGCCGGGTGTTCCTGGCCGGTGATGCCGCGCACCAGACCCCTCCCTTCTTCGGCCAGGGCATGTGCCATGGGTTGCGCGATGTCGTCAATCTGGCCTGGAAACTGGAACTTGTCCTGTCGGGCCGGGCGGATGCCGCCTTACTGACCAGTTATCAGTCGGAACGTGACCCGCATGTGCGGGCAGTGATCGGCGCTGCTGTGGCCGCCGGTCGCTATATCTGCGAACTGGACCCGGCAAAGGCGGCGGCCCGTGATGCAGAGATGCGCCGGCGTGCGGCCACACCGGGGGCCACCGCCGCCGATCTGATCCCGGCTTATCGGCAGGGTGTGGTCGGTAATGGAGGCGGTCCCCGTTTCATACAGCCACGCGTCACCGATGCCGCAGGAACCACAAGGCTGCTGGATGATGTAACGGGCGGTGGCTTCGTGCTGTTGCGCGGGCCTGAGGCCGCTGACATCGCCCTGCCCCCCTGCTTCGACAGTCTTGGCGTGAACGTCTGCCACATCGGGCGGGATTGTCTGGATGAAAGCGGCATGCTGGCCACGTGGTTCGACCGGCATGGGCTCGGTCCTGCCGCCTCCGTCCTGCTGCGCCCCGACGCCTATGTATTCGGCCTTGCCGCGGATGACGCAGATCTGTCCGACCTTGCGGCCCAACTGGCCGTAACCCTGCACATGATGAAGGAGGGAACTACATGTCCAGCCTGACCCTGGCCGCTGCGGCCACTATCGTGGATGAGGCATTGGCCGAGGCCCGCCGCCGCGACTATGCCCCGCTCTGCGTCGCCGTGCTGGATGCCGGCGCGCATCTGGTGGCACTGAAGCGGGAGGATGGGGCCAGCCTGATGCGGCCGCAGATCGCCATCGCCAAGGCCACGGGCGCCCTGGGCATGGGCTATGGCAGTCGGGAACTGGCCCGCCGCGCCAATGCCTCTCCCACCTTCTATAACGCCCTTTTCGCAATCAGCGGCGGGGCCATGGCGCCGTCGCCGGGCGGTGTCCTTATCCGCGATGCGGCAGGCACCGTGATCGGTGCCGTCGGGATCAGCGGCGATACCGGCGACGCGGATGAGGCCTGTGCCCTGACTGGCATCGTCGCCACGGGCCTGACCGCCGATCCCGGCCTTCCCACCACCTGAAGGAGGCGGACTATGCGCCTGCGCAGCATTGAACTGAATTTGCCGGGGGCCGCGGAGGCTGCGGACTTCCTGACCGGTATCTGGGGTTTAGCGCATTCTGAAACCGGATCGGACGGCACGCGCTATCTGCGCGGTTCGGGTCCCTTCCCCTATCTGGTTGCCCTGACGGACGCGGATGGCCCATCCATCCGTTGCACCAGCTTTGTGGCCGATGAAGCTGTGGTTGCCGGCATCGCAGAGCGGGCCCGTGCGGTCGGCTGGCCCGTGCAGGACACGGTCTCGTCCGATCCCGGTGGCGGGGCCGGCATCTTGGTGCAGTTGCCGGAAGGGGAGGTTTTCCGTTTCCTGCATGGTGCAAGCGAAGTGGCGCCCATCGAAGGCCGTGACCTGCCCATAAAGCTGACCCATGTGGTCATGAACGCCACCGATGCCGAGGCAACAGCCAGCGCCACTGAAAAGGTGTTGGGCTTCCGCGTGTCGGATCGAACCAAGGGCATGGTCTTCGTCCGCTGCAACAATTCCCACCATTCGGTGGCCTTTGCGCGGGCGGGCCACAGTTCCCTGAACCATATCGCGTTCGAGATGAATGATCTGGACGCCGTGATGCGCGGCATCGGGCGACTGCGCGACAGCGGCATGGTTCCCGCCTGGGGACCGGGCCGGCATGGGCCAGGCGACAATGCCTTTGCCTACTTCGTGGCGCCGTTCGGTGCCGTGGTCGAGTTTTCCACTGCCGTGGAGATCGTGCCTGACGATTACCGCGTCGGCGCACCCGATGATTGGACCTGGCCGAAGAACCGTATCGATCAATGGGGCATCTCCGACAAGGACGTGGCCGCCCTGGCCGCTGCCGAACGCAATTTCCGTTATCGCCCCTTGGCTGTCTAAGGACCCGTAAATCCATGAAACTGATCAGCTTCCGCCATGGCGCCATCGACAGTTACGGTCTGGTCGATGACCAGCAAGTGCTGGATCTGGGGGCCGTCGCCGGTGCCGAGGCACCCGATCTAAAGACGGCCCTGGCCAAGGGCCTGCTGTCCACCCTGGCCGCGCGCCCTGCCCCCACCCTGCCTTACGCATCCGTGACCCTGCTGCCGGTCCTGCACAATCCGGGCAAGATTTTCTGCGTGGGCCATAATTATGAAAAGCATCGGCAGGAGACGGGTCGGGCCAAGGTGGCGCATCCCTCCATCTTCACTCGCTTCGCCGACACCCTAATTGCCCATGGCGCCCCTATCGTGCGGCCACGGGTATCCACCAACCTGGATTTCGAGGGCGAACTGGCCATCGTCATCGGCAAGGGCGGGCGTTATATCCCCGAAGATGAGGCGATGGCCCATATTGCCGGCTTCACCTGCGCCAACGACGCCTCTGTGCGCGATTGGCAGTGGCATACGCAGCAATTCACGCCGGGGAAGAACTTCCCGTCTACCGGTGCGCTGGGCCCCTGGCTGGTTACGGCGGACGAGATCACGGACCTGCCCGCCATAACCGTGACCACGCGCCTGAACGGACAGGTGGTGCAGCAGGCGCCACTGGCCGACCTGATCTTCCCGCTGCCGGTGATCGTGGCCTATCTGTCCAGCTTTTCCCCCCTGTCGCCGGGCGACGTGATCCTGACCGGCACGCCAGGTGGGGTGGGTGCCAAGCGCGAACCCCCGCTCTGGATGAAGCCGGGCGACGTGGTGGAGGTGGATATCTCAGGCGTCGGGTTACTGCGGAATGAGATTGTTGACGAAGCGTAATATAGAAGGGGGGCGGAAATTCCGCCCCCCTTTTTCCTGATCCGTTTTCGTAATGATCAACCATCTCTGCCAAAGCCGGAAGGGTATAGCGGCTTCTCACTGTCCGCAGACACGTCCGGCAACTGTTTTTCCACCGCCTGCATGGACGAGGGCAATTCAAACGGCAACCGCCCCTGGAACCGGGCCTTCCCGGTCAGCAGGTCCAGCAGTGCGGCGTCAGAGGCGCCGAAATCGCCGATCAGAACACTGGCCTTGTCCTTGATGGGACCAAGGATGGCGGGGCGGTCCAGATAAGTGCTGACAATCACGGGCAGGCCCGCCGCCGCCGCGCGTTCCACGGCTAGACGGTCCGGATTGTCCGTGGCGAAGGCCAGCGAGCCCTCGTGGTGACGGGAGCCGAAGAAATAGGCCGGCCGTGTGCTAAAGGGTGTCGCAACGCGCAGCAAGGCGATATCGGCCTGCTCGGGGGTGTTCACCACCGTGAAGCCGCGCGCGGCAACGCTGGCCGCATCCATCTTCCACAGCCAGACACGCGGCTTCGCCTTGGGGTCCAGGGGCAATGTACCGGGTGCCGCCTCCAGCAGGACAAGCGACCGGCGCTGTGCCTCCATGGCCTTTTCCCGGTCGGCGGGATTACCGACGATCGTTTCCGCTGCATCGGCATCGACATAGGGGTTTTCGAACAGGCCAAGCTGGAACATCACCACCAGCATGCGGCGCACCGAAACGTCGAGCCGGCCGGGCGTGATCCGCCCGCTTTCGACCAGCCGGACGA
This sequence comes from Niveispirillum cyanobacteriorum, assembly GCF_002868735.1. Classification (GTDB taxonomy): domain Bacteria; phylum Pseudomonadota; class Alphaproteobacteria; order Azospirillales; family Azospirillaceae; genus Niveispirillum; species Niveispirillum cyanobacteriorum. Next base: position 918,620 of record NZ_CP025612.1, read on the forward strand.
GAATGTCCGGGTCCATGACGCCGCCGAATTGATCCACCCCGGCATCCAGCGCCTTGGCGAAGCGTTCAGGCTTGCTCAGGTCTTCTACGCCCCAGGGCATGCCAACCTCGTCATGCTTCAAGGTGCCTTGCAGACAGGGCGTCAGGCAATCGTCGGTGATCTTCCAGTCAGTCAGCACGAACCCAACGAAACGGTAGGTATCGCGCAGCAGCTCGGTCAGCATCTGCCGGCTGAACCCGGCGGCCACGGGTTCGGCGGGGCGGCCATTGATGGTGACATCGACGGGCAGCTTGCCATAGGTGGGCATAACGCCGGTCGTACGGGCACGGAAGGCCCCCTTGAACGGGGCCACATGCCGGTCGAACCAGCCGCCGGGAAAGACTATGTCGCGGCCATAGGGATTGTGCGCGTCATAACCGTCGGGCTGCGCGCCATAGCCGGCCCAATGTTTCACGACCGTGGCGACACCACCCGGTGCCAGCCCATCCGCCGCCCCCTGAAACCCCTCCACATACGCCTGAACAAAACGTTCAACCTTCACCGGATCATCACCGAAAGTGCCGTTGGTGCGCGGCCAGCGCGGCTCGCTGGCCAGGTCGGCCATGGGCGACAGGGCCATACTGATGCCCATGGCGCGGTATTCCCGCGCCGCAATGCGGCCGAATTCGCGAACCAGATCGGGATCGCCCGTGGCGGCCATGCCCGGCGGTTCCGGCCATTGTGTGGATCTGCCGGCACTGACCGTCAGCCCGAACGTAGCCTGGAAATGGTTGCGCGGATCGGAACTGATGACCAGCGGGATGCCCAGCGGGCTTTCCTCCGCCAGTTTCTGGGCGGCATTGGCCATGCTGGCCATGGCACGCGGCGCAACGGACACCCGATTGATGTAGAAGCGGATGTGCCGATCCCGGATCTGGGGCGCGATAGCCGCCATGTCCCAAGGATTGCGCAAGCCCCCATCCAGGCCCGGCGGATTGCCATGCATCAGCAATCCCGCCTTCTCCGCCGGATCCATGCGACCCGTGAGATCGGCGGCACGGGCGCCAGGCGTCTGCCGCCAATCCTCGTAAAGGTCCAGGCGGCCATTGCGGTTCAGGTCCTTGAACGACAGGCCGTCGACCCGGATCACCGGCGTAGTGCGGTAACCCAGCGTGGGTTGGGCCGGGGTGCCGGCATGGGCGGCGGCGGCTATCGCTAGGATGGCGGCGAAAGAAAGGCTCAGATGCTTTTTCATGAAAACCCTCAAACGCCCCTGGGCGCAGCGGTAAGCGCCGGTTGCAGGGTATGGCGGCGGGAAAGGAAGATCAGGGCAGCACAAAGCTGTGCAAGGGCCAGCATGGACAAGGTGATCCACAGCGCCCCCGATTGCTGCTGCGCCACACCAATAAGCAGGGGGCCCATGACACCGCCGATGCGGTTGACGCCGACCGCAACGCCCACGGCGGTGCTGCGCAGTCCGGTTTCGTAGCTCATGGCAATGAAATTGTTCATCACGGCCTGCGCACCGAAGACGCAGGCGCCGACCAGCGCCACCACGATCCAGGCGGCGTTGGTGCCGATGGCAGGGATCAGCAGCAGCAGGGTGACCATCCCACCGATGAAGCCGGCGGCCATGGCATTGATCTGTCCATGCCGGTCGGCCAGCCAACCGGACAACCCGCCGCCCACGATCTGCATCGCCATTAGCAGTGAGCCGTAGGCAAAGGCGGCCTGTACCGGCGCCCCTTGTTCCAGAATGATGCTGGGCAGCCAGCCTGTCAGACCATGGATACAAAACAGGCTGAGGGCGCCCCCCACCCAGATGGTCAGCGTCACGCCACGATACCGGGACCCCAGCAGATCCGCCACCCGCGCCTTGCCATTGACCGCTTCCCCGGACAGGAACGTCGTGGCCTGGCGATAGGCATCGGCCCGTTCGGGCCGGGCACGCGACAGGATGGCGGCGACATCCTCATGCCGCCCCCGCGCCACCAGGAACCGCACGGATTCCGGCAGCAGCCGATATCCGATCAGAGCCATCGGCAGGGCCAGCGCCCCGATGGCGTAAAGCCCGTGCCAGCCCCAGGTCGGCGCGATTGCAATGCCGGCCAGACCGGCGGCAATCCCGCCCAGGGAGAAGGGCAGAACAAAGGCCAGTGTGGCGTAGCGGTTGGCACAACGTGCAGGCGCCCATTCATTGATGTAGACGAAGGCCAGGGGCGAGATCATGCCAAGGCACACGCCCAGAACGGCGCGCAGGGCGCAGAAGATCACAAAGTTAGGCGCCCACAGCCAGAGTGCCAGACTGGCCAGCCCCAGCCCCGCGACAGCAGCCAGCAGCACGCGGCGCCGGCCCCAACGATCCGCCAACGGCCCCTGCAATAGCGCCCCAGATGCCAGCCCGGCCAGCCCGATAGACAGCATCAGACCGATCTGAAACGGGCTGAGCGCCCATTGCGCCTTCACATAGGGCGCGACATAGGCAGCATTGAAAAGGTCGTACCCGTCGATGAACAGGATGGCGCCCATCAGCAGCGCGAACCGGACATGGAAGGACCCAAGGCGCATATCGCCCAGTTCCTGGGCCACGTTGATCGCACGATCAGACATTCTTTCCCTCCCGGTGCCGGACTTCGCCAGCTTCACGGTTCAGCGTTGACACCGTTCAGTACCCCCTGTCAAATAATGATAAAGGGCATTGTCATAGGTTTGGGTTATGGCTGTCGAAGCAAGTCAGATCGCCAATCTGCTGGCCATCGCGAAATACGGCTCCTTCACCCGCGCAGCAGAGGAGAAGGGTATCTCGCAGCCGGCACTGTCAAACAGCATCGCGCTGCTGGAGCAGAGGCTGGGCGTCCGCGTGCTGGAACGCACGCGGCGCGGATCGACCCTGACACCCTATGGTGAAATCCTGGTGCGTCGGGCAGAGGGCGTTCTGTCGCTGCTCACCGATGCGGAAACGGAGGTGAAACGCCGCGCTGATGGGATCGATGGGCCTTTGCGCATCGGTGCAACACCCAGCGTATTGTCAACGCTGCTGCCCAAGGCGCTGCGCCTGCTGCTGGCGGATGCCGGGCCGGTGGATATCGAGATCGTGGACGGGCTTGATGATACGCTGGTGCCGATGCTGCGGTCGGGCGCCATTGATATCATCATCGGGCCGGTGGCGGAGATGTTCGGCAGTCCCCCGGACATTCTTGAACATGTCCTGATGCGGGACCCGTTTGCCATCGCGGTGGGACCAGGCAGCGCATTCTTCGACCGGGACAAAGTGTCACTGGCCGAACTGGCCGATGCGAAATGGGTGCTGCCCCGTCCTGGCAGCACCTATCGCCGTCATGTGGAAGCGCTGTTCATGACGGCGGGTATCGCATGGCCACAGAACTGTATCCTGGCTAATTCCCTGCCCGTCCTGGAGAGCCTGGTACGGTTTTCCGGCTGCGTCACCGTGGTGTCGCAGGTGCAGATAACCGAGCAGAAGAGTGACTTCAAGGTCGTCACCTTAGAAGGAGCCGGGTTCCGCTGCATCGGTTACAAGTTGAGAAAAAATATGAAGCCAAGTCCTTTGCTGAACCGGTTGCGGACGATCATGGAATCCGCTGTTTGACGCCGCCCACGCATTGTCCCGAAAGCCGGACCTGGAGGTCAGATGGCTATGGGGGTAGAGCGTCTGACCAACAATGCAAAAATTTAGCTGTTCCAATCTGATGGTAACGGGCGAACCTGTGCCAATTTACTCAGCACCCCGTGTAATGCGGATGCCCAGCTTCTTGACCCGGTGCCAGAGGCTGCGTTCGGTAATCCCCAGGCCTTCAGCAGCCCGCGCCTGGATACCACCGCAGTCACGTAGCGCCTGGGTCACGATGTCCCGTTCAATGCGCTCCAATTCCTCGTCAAGATTGCCGACGAAGCCCTGTTCGGGGGCCAGCTTGGGGCGCCCCTCGAACAGGTATGGCGGCAGATCGCCGAAATCCACCGTCGTTGCTTGCGCCACGATGACGGCACGTTCGATACAGTTCTGCAATTCACGGATATTGCCGGGCCAGGGATAGGCTGACATGGCCGTCAGCGCCGCCCGGGAAAATCCTGTCAGACGCTTCCCTATGGAGGCTGCATAACGGGCAAGGAAATGGGCCGACAGCGCCTCGATATCCGCCTCGCGCTCACGCAGGGCCGGCACCGTGATGGGGAAGACGTTGAGCCGGTAATAAAGATCCTCGCGGAAATTGCCCTTCGCCGCTTCCTGGCGCAGGTCGCGGTGGGTGGCCGCGATGAAGCGCACATCCACGGTCACTGTCCGCGTACCGCCCACCAGTTCAAAGCTCTGTTCCTGGATGGCACGCAGTACCTTGGCTTGCAGAGCAAGCGGCATGTCCCCGATCTCATCCAGGAACAGGGTGCCCCCATGGGCCAGCGCGAACCGCCCCTCGCGTGTGGCGATGGCCCCGGTAAAGGTGCCCCTCACATGGCCGAACAGCTCACTTTCCATGAGATTCTCGGGAATCGTGGCGCAATTGACGTCAATAAAGGGCTCATCGCGGCGGCGGCTATTGTCGTGGATGGCACGGTCGATCATCTGCTTGCCGGTCCCGCCTTCGCCGTGGAACAGCACCGTCGCGGGGCTATCACAGACATCGGTAATGTGTTTCAGCACCCTCTGGAAGGGCTCACTAGTCCCAAGCAGCCGGCCAAAATCGAACTTTTCGCGCAGTTCCTGACGCAGGCGACGGTTATCCTCCTCCGTCTCGCGCAGCTTCAACGCCCGACCGATGGTGGCGACCACATCCTCAATCTCGGACGGCTTGGCGATATAATCAAAGTCACCTTCCCGGATCAGGGCGACGGCATCTCGCACGGACGCATAGGCCGTCATGATCACCACCGGCATCTCCGGCCGTGCCGCCTGCAGGCTCGCCAGCAGGTCGCGCCCGCCCAGTCCCGGCATGCGCAGGTCGGTCAGTACCAGCCGCACAGGGTTCATGTTCAAAAAGCTCAACGCCGCCGCAACATTATCCACGGCATGGGCATCCAGACCGCGGGCTTGCAGCGCCGCCACTGTCACTTCGCCCAACCGCACCTCACACCTCATCATCAACGGTCAGGATCACGAGATCTCTCCAGGGCTGGCAGGGGCAAAGGGCAGGCACATGACGAACAGACTGCCCGCGCCCTCCAGGCTTTCACACGATACTGTTCCGCCATGCTGGTCCAGGATGTGGCGTGCGCGGGCCAAACCCGGACCTGTGCCCCGCGGCTTGGTTGTCACGAACGGTTCGAACAGGCGGCCGCGCACCGATGGATCGATGCCGGACCGGTATCGGCGATGGAAAAAACTACTCGCTCTCCCGACTGCTCCACCCGGCAGGTCAGCAGACCGCCGCCCGGCATGGCATCCATGGCGTTGAGGATGATATTGAGAAACACTTGATGCAGCCGGCCCCCATCGGCCTGGATGATGAAGGAACCGGATGGCGCCTGAATGGTGACGCGAATGCCGCGCCGCTCCAGATCAGGGGCGGCAAAGGCCAGCACACCCGCCAGCTTCGCGCCGACATCCACGGGCTGGCGGTCCAGCGTACGGGGACGCGCGTAATCCAGCAACGCAAGCAGCGCGTCCAGCGCCAGCTTCCGCTGTGCCGGTGTCAGACCGGGCCGGGCAGCGACATGGCAGCGCTCCGCAAGGGCCGACCCTATTCCCAGCAGACGCCAGACCATCAGGCCCGCCAGCCGCCGCGCAATGTCGCCGGCCCTTCCCTGGAACGGTGTGTCCAGCCGGTACTCCATCTCGAACAAGGGGGCGCCCAAGACCAGGCCGTCATAATCCATGACCACCGCCACGGGACCGCCACAGGCACGGTAGTAGGCCCAGCCCTCTGCCTCTCCCGGCCGGCCGGCATCCCAGTCCGCCGCCGGCAGCTGGCCAATATCCATCAGGATGCGGGCATCGAGGTCAGTCACCATTGGCCACCCTTGCGGGCACCAGGATTGCTGGCCGTTCGCGCACCAGGGTAGTCAGGAAATCCGTGACGCGGGTGGCCATCAGGTCCCGCTGCCGGTCCACGGTCACCAGATGGTAACTGTCATCCAGCACCAGCATGTCCACCCGACCGCCCAGCCGGCGTAGCAAGTAAAAGGCATTGGACAGGCTGGCAATGTCATCTTCACGCGACTGCACCAGCAGGGTCGGCTGTCGTACCGATGGCCAGCGTGGCTTCAGGTCCGCCTTAAAGCACCACATCTCCCGGATGGCATGGGCTGGGGTGGACAGCAGGCCGGCAGTGGCACTATCGCCCGCATGCATGGCGCGGACGATGGCGGCCCGGATACGCGCATCCTTGCTGCCATAGGGTTCGCGTTCCACAAAGGCCAGACGCTTTCCCAGCGGCGTAGGGACCAGGATACGCACCAGGAACCCTTACCAGGGGATGGACCAGCCATCATAGCGCAGGGTCGGGGCCAGCATGATCAGCCCATGCACACGGGCGGGCCGCCCCGCCGCCAGACGCGCGGCCAGCAGAGCCCCCATGGAAAGCCCGACGACGATGGTGTCAAAGCTCTGCTCCAACCGCAGAAGACCCGCTTCCACGCTGGCGAACCAATCCTGCCTGGGTGTGCCGGCAAGTTCGGTCGCCGTGCCGCAGTGGCCTGCCAACTGACAGCACGGCACAGTTGCACCGGCGTCGCGCGCCTTGCGGGCCAGCGGCTTCATCTCCACCGGTGTGCCGCCCAATCCGTGGATCAGTGGCAGTCGCCGGAACCGTGAAAGATTAGCGGCGCCGGGCCATCGGACAAGGGAAAGGCTTCCGCAATCCGCCGCCGCAGGGTGGTCAGTCCCCGGCGCGACGCCAGGATGCGCAGCCTTGCTCCCAGACCGCGGGCCGGAACCAGGATTGCGGACTCGTCATCAATCCGTTGCCGCAAGCCCGTCTGTCCGGTTAGCGATCCGTCCAGATCCAGGACGAGGCAGCGCACGCGCGGTGATATCCCCGACCTGTCATTCCGCCGCCACTGCCGGCCTGAAATGCCGGTTCAGCCAGTCGGCGAAGACAGGTGTAAGGTCTTGAAAGCCCGCGAAGGGCTGATGCGCAATGCCATGATCGCGGCAATGCGTGGCCAGCCGTCCCTTGGCGAAGACATGGGTTGCGGCACCCGCTCCACAGAAATCGGACCTTCCATAGCAGATCAGGGCGGGAGGGCGGCCATAATCCCCCCGCATCGCCTCCATGCCGGCGCATTTGCAATTGCCAGCCATGGTCATGCAGCCGGCATCGGCATGGGGAAAGCCCAGGCGCCAGCGCCCATCGTCCAGGGATTCCAGCCGGTTTGACCGTATCGGCACGGACAGGCCAAGCCGGCGCATCACGCCGTACGTCACCCGGTCCAACCCGTCGGACAGGATGGTGAAGGGCTGTCCGTGCTCCCGGCACATCCGCGCGAACGCCGGGAAGCCAGGATCGACAGGAATATTGGCGATGAAGCGGTATGGCCGATGCAAATGTTGCCATGGCCCCGGTCACCGACCGCCGCCCCCTCCCCTTCCCTGCACGCAGGTACGCAGCATGACCGAACGCTACTGGCAGCCCGACCGTTATCGCCGCAGCGCCGCCCTGTTCGACAAGGCGCGCAGCATCATTCCCGGCGGCGTCAACAGCACGGCGCGCACCATCTGGGCCGGATGGGACCCGCATCCGCTGCTTATCAGTCATGGTACCGGATCGCGTGTCACAGACGTCGATGGCAATGAGTATATCGATTATCTGCTGGGTCTTGGCCCCATGCTGCTGGGCCACCGCCCACCGGCGGTAACCCACGCAGTGGTCGATCAGATCGAACGCTGCGGCACCGTCTTCGCCCTGCCCGCCGCCGCAGAAACAATCTTGGCCGAAAAAATCCGCGCCGCCGTGCCCAGCCTGGAACGCGTCCGCCTGTGCAATACAGCCACCGAGGCCGTGCTCTACAGCATCCGTCTGGCCCGCGCCTTCACCGGTCGTTCCAAGATCATCCGGTTCGAGGGCATGTATCATGGCTTTTCCGACGGCATTTATTGGAGCAAGCATCCCCTGGGCGTTATCATCACTACATTAAGCACCGGCATCCAGCATACGTCCTGACGGCAACTATATCGGCCCCGCTTGCCGTCCCAGGGAAAACGCGACCGGTCAGAAATATTTAAGCCAGGCGATATCCTTGCGCCGCGCCTTCAACCGCGAGAACCAGGCCGTCGGAATGTAGAACGGGATGATCAGCCCCAGATACCAGGCGAACACCCAGCCATAATTATCAAACCCGAACAAAATCCCATGGTTTGGTCCCCAGATGGCCAGGGCCGTGTGGTACAGCACGCGCAGCATGGCTAGGTGGAAGATGTAGAAGAACATCGGGGCACCACCGAACACCGACAGCGCGCTGGTGACACCGGCATCGCGGATACGCTCAAAAAAGGCCAGGAGCACCGATCCGACGCCCAGGGTAAACAGCAGGAAATCCAGCGATGGCGGGTACTTGGTGAGCGACATGAAGCTCATCATCGTCCGGGCCGGATCACCATCAACGACAAACCACGGCTTGTCGCCATAGATGTTGAGCGACCGCAGGCCAACGAACAGGGCGATCATGCCCACACCCAGCAGCAACAGCCGGCGCTGACGCACCTGGGCCGACACATGTGGCAGGAACCAGGGCCCGATCCCGAAACCAAGCAGGATCACACCGATCCAGGCCAGCACAGGATAGCTGGTCTTGGCCACAAGCCCGAATGGCAGGACAAGAAGGTCGCGCTGATGTAGCAGGGCCCAGAGCCAATGAAGCGGCGCATCCGGGGAAAGACGGATGGGATCAAGCAGATTATGGCCCGCGACGATCACCAGCCCCAGCACGATCAGCGTGACAAGCGGCAGTCGGAACAGACCGGCCAGCACGATCATGCACACCCCGATGCACCAGATAACCTGCAGCCATAGTGTCGGCTGCGCAATGCCCCAGTAAAGTGGCGACAGGAAGAACACTTCAATCGCCATCAGCAGCAGGCCGCGCTTCAGCAGGTACGAGGTCGTTTCCTGGGCCGTGTGGTTGCGTGCATAGAGAAAGACGCCCAGACCCGTCAGCGCCACAAAGATCGGCGCGCACAGGCTGGCGGCCAGCCGGGCGAAGAACAGGGCCGGCATGATGGTCCTTGCATCCACCGGATCAGTAATGTCGACATGCAGGAACCACGTCTCCCGGACATGGTCCAGCAGCATCACAACCATGACAAAGCCACGCAGCGCATCAATGCTGCGCAGACGTGACCCCGCCGATTTAACAACAGCTCCAGTCACGCCGAGTGGCTGTCGTCCGGAAGCGGCCATAGCGATCGTGCCCATGTTGTGCCCCCTGGAATTGTCCATTTGTTGAGGAAAGTCCTAAAGCGAGCCGACTTTGATGGTCGACCCGTCAACCAGCCGCGACAGGTTGAAATGCGTCGGGTCGACGGATGGTGTTTCATTGCTGATCAGTTCTGCCATCAGGTAGCCGATGCCCGGTCCAAGGCCGAACCCATGCCCCGAACAGCCGGCCGCCAGGAACAGGCCTCCGACCGCATCGATGCCGGACGCAACCGGCACGGCGTCCGGCGTGCAATCAACATAGGCACCCCAGACATGATCGATCTCAATCCCGGCCAGTTCGGGAAAGGTGCCCTTCACATTGTCCATGATGGCCTCAACCAGCCGACGGTTGGGGGCCGGGTCCAGCACGCGCTGACGTTCGAACATCCGGTCATCGCTGCCCAGCCAGGATGGAAGGGATTCCGGCCCGGCGAACAGGGATTTGCCAACCCCGATCTGCACGGCCTTCAGGCGCTTGATGAATTGCGGCAGGAATTCACGCGCGAACCGCATGCCCTGCGCCGTCAGTTCCAGCGTCGCCCGCCCGCTGATCGCCAGGGTGTAACTGCCATCCAGGCGCCGCGTCATGGCCAGATCAGGGCAATAAACGACGTCGCCGACATCGTGGGTCGGCTTCGTGCGCAACGCCGTTTGCCGCACGCTGGCCTGGGGAAACACTACGCCATGGCGGGCCAGGAAGGTGGAGGCCCAGGCCCCGGCAGCACACAGGACTGCATCCGCCCGGATGCTGCCCTGTTCAGTATGCACGCCCGTCACACGGCCGTTGGTGATGTCCAGGCCGCGCACGGCACAGTTCTGATGGATGGTAGCGCCGCGCACGCGCGCCCCTTCGGCCAGGGCCGGCGCTGCCCAGGCGGGTTCGGCTTTCCCATCCGCGACGGAGTGCAAACCGCCCACCCATTTGCGGCGGGTTTCGGGAATGCGCTGTGCGGCCTGCGCCCCGGTCAGCATGTAGGTTTCAACACCGAACGCCCGCGCCGTCGGCCCCCAGGCCTCCCATCCGGCCAGCATGGCGGCATCGTCGGTCGCATAGACCAGACCCGTGCGCCGGAAGCCCAGATCCTGACCGATTTCAGCCGCCAACCCGTCCCATAGCGACATGGACAGAAGCGACAGTGGCATTTCACGCGGGTCGCGGTTCTGCTGTCGGCACCATCCCCAGGTCCGGCTCGACTGCTCACAGGCGACATGGCCCTTCTCCAGCAAGGCCACGGACAGGCCGCGCTTGGCCAGATAATAGGCCGACGCAGTGCCGACAATGCCGCCGCCGATCACCACGACATCGACGGACTGGGGCAGGGTTTCGTCACTGGCAACGGATCGAACAGCGGGAAACATTGTGAAACCTCGATGAGGTGGGTTTGTGTTACCGACGCGAAGATGCGATTAGGCCGTTGTAATCGTGGGAAGATATGCGACGGCGTCAACCTCCACCAAAAATCCGTAATGCAGTTCGGGCACCGGCACCACGGTCCGCGCCGGGCGAGCATCGGGTAGCATCTCCGCATAGACGCGGTTGAATTCCGGCCAGTTGGCGACGCCCACGATATAGGCGGTCACGCGCGCCAGCTGCGCTGGCGTTCCGCCCGCCGCCTTCAGGATTTCCAGCATGTTGGTCACAGCCTGACGGGCCTGCGTCTCAAAGCTGGCATCGGGGAGCGGCTGGCGATCCGCCCGGATCGGCAATTGTCCGGAGATATAGAGTGTATCGCCGGCTCGCACCGCCTGTACATAATGGCCGGCAGGCGCTGGAGCGGTATCGGTCAGGATGGTTTCAATACCGGACATTACCAGCCTCCAAAACGCGGCCAGCTGGCCTCGACAACATCCGACGTGCCGCGCACAACCTTGTAGCCGGCATGCAGGGCCCCTGTGGCGCAGGCATGGTTGGGCAGGATACGCACGCGGTCACCGATCTTCAGATCGGGCAAGGTCGCCCCGGAACCGGGCCGGACAGTGACGATCCCATGCTCCTGGTTGGCATCGGCCAGAATGATATCGGCATAGGGTTTGCCGCTGATGTCACAGACCAGACCATAGCCCTGGCTGACCGGCTGTTTGGAGGTGCCGCGATCCTGCGACATCGCCATCCAGCCGGCATCGACAAGAACCCAGCCCTTTTCCCGCTGATGCCCGATCACGGTGGCCAGGACCGACAGGGCGATATCATCGACCTTGCAGACACCGATGCCCATCATCACCAGATCGAAGAAGACGAACACGCCGGCCCGCACTTCCGTAACACCGGAAAGATCGGTGGCGAAATGGGCCGTGGGCGTGGAACCCAGGCTCACCACCGGGCATGGCAGGCCGGCATCGCGCAGTATCTGGGCCGCCTGTACCACCGCGCAGCGTTCCTGTGATGCCGCATCGACCAGGGCCTGTTCGGTGCGCGCACCATAGCTGGCACCGGCATGGGTCAGCACGCCGCGAAGCTCCCCGCCCTGCACCAGCGCCCGCCCGATGGTCAGCAGACGATGGGCATCATTGGGAAGGACGCCCGACCGGTGACCGTCGCAATCGATCTCAATCAATGCCGGAATGGCATGGCCCGCCGCCCGTGACGCCGCTGCCACGGCTTCGGCCTGTTCCACAGTGTCCAGCACGACCGCAATATCGACACCGTCCTGGCGAAGCCGTTGCACTTTCGCCAGCTTGTCCGGCGCGATGCCGACGGCGTAGATCATGTCCTTGACGCCGGCTGCCGCGAAATATGCCGCCTCCTTCAAGGTGGAGACCGTTGCAGGACCTGCCGCGCTCGTCATCACCCGGCGCGCCACATCGGCAGACTTCGCGGTCTTCAGATGCGGGCGCAGCGAAACCCCCATGGATACAAGCCGCCGCCGGAGGCGGGCAATGTTGCGGTCCATGCGGTCGGCGTCCAGGATCAGACAAGGCGTTTCAAGGTCCGCCAACCGCACCGTCGCCGCGGCCGTGTCAGGATTGGTCATTATGTCCGCGTGCGTCACAGGATAGGTCCTCGCAGATAGGGTGATTTCAATGGTGCTTGCGCGATCAACGCAGCGCAATTAACGACTTCTGCATGATTGGATAAGGCTGGGCTTAATGCCGCCATTCATTGCGGGAAATAGCCCAGTACGGCCTTGGTCTCCAGATACTCCTCCATGCCGAACACCCCATATTCCCGGCCATTTCCGGACTGTTTGTAGCCACCGAAGGCGGCATGGGCATCCCAGGCCGGATGGTTGATATGGACCTGCCCGGCCCGTATCCGCGACGCGACCCGCCGGGCACGCTCCAGATCAGCGGACTGGATATGCGCGCCCAGGCCGTAGACCGTGTCGTTGGCGATACTCACCGCCTCTTCCTCGTCGGCATAGGGGATCAGGCAGAGGACCGGACCGAATATCTCCTCCTGTGCGATACGCATGTTCGACCGCACGTGGGAGAAGATGGTCGGCCGCACGAAAAAGCCCTGCTCCAACCCTTCCGGTCGCCCCGCGCCGCCACAGATAAGCTTTGCCCCTTCCGCCAGGCCGATGGCGATCATAGCCTGCACCTTGTCGAACTGCGCCGGGGTGGAGACGGGGCCCAGCACCGTCCCCTCCTGCATTGGATCACCCACCGTCATGGCAGCAGCGGCCTTCGCCGCCAGTTTCTCAACCTGCGCCAACCGGCTGGCCGGAACCAACATGCGGGTGGGGGCGCTGCAGGACTGTCCGACATTGCGGAAGGCCGATGCCACACCCAACGGCACGACACGCTCGAAATCGGCATCATCCAACAGGATATTGGGCGACTTGCCGCCTAACTCCTGGGTAACGCGCTTCACTGTGGGGGCTGCTGCCTGTGCAACCAGAATGCCGGCACGGGTCGACCCCGTGATGGAGATCATGTCCACATCCGGGTGCGCGGCAAGCGGGGCACCCACCTGTGGTCCGGTACCATGGACAAGGTTGAAGACGCCCGGCGGCGTCCCGGCATCATGCATGATCCGGGCAAACAGATCGGCGCTGAGCGGCGACATCTCGCTGGGCTTCAGCACGATCGTGCACCCCGCCGCAATGGCTGGTGCCACCTTGGCCGTGACCTGATACAGGGGCCAGTTCCACGGCGTGATCAGTCCACAGACGCCAATGGCCTCCTTGATGATCGCCGTCGTTCCCTGCCGGCGGATGAAATCATAGGTGCCCAGCACCTCAATGGCGGCACGCACATGCGCGATGCCAAACGGAACCTGCGAGGCCCGTGATAAGCTGATCGCCGCCCCCATTTCGGTGCTGATCGCCTGTGCCAGCTCCTCCGCCCGCTCCTCCATAAGCGCCAGGATGCTGCCTAGCAGTGCCGCACGCTCTGCCACCGGACTGACGGAGAATAAGGGAAAGGCGGCACGCGCTTCGGCGACGGCAAGGTCGACGTCATCGGCGTGACCGGACGTGACCAGACCGATCTCCTTCTGCGTTGCCGGATTGATGACCGGCATCGCATTCCCGGCTTTGGACGAAGCCGTCCAGCGTCCCCCGATGTAATGCTGATCGCAGACCATAAACGCCATAATCCACCTTTTCATGCCAATGCCGGCGAACGGAAACACTGGTTCCGGAGGCATTGCGTCAACCAGAGGATCATGCAAAAACATGAACTCAACAATTAACTATCACTTCATGTTCAATTAAGGTCGAGCTTATGATCTCCACCGAGGATCTGACCTTCTTCGCCATGATCGCCGCCTCCCCATCTTTGGCGGAGGCAGCGCGGCGGTTGAATGTCACCGCACCTGCGGTGACCCAGCGGCTGCGCGCCCTGGAACTGCGCGTCGGGGTCAATCTGGTCGACCGCACCTCGCGCGGACTGAACCTCACCGACGAGGGCGAGTTGCTTGCGTCGGAGGGGCGGGCAATCATCGAGGCGATGGATAATCTTTCCGAACGCCTCGCCCGGCGAACGACGCAGGTCCGGGGGCATTTGCGGATTGCGGCCCCCCACGGCTTTGGTCGGCGATATGTCGCCCCCATCGTGCGGGTGTTCGCACAGCGGCACCCTTCCGCCACCGTCACACTCGAATTATCGGACAGCCCGATACGGCAGATGTCGGAAAGCTGGGATATCGTGGTCCATATCGGCACCTTGCCGGAAAGTGACCGGCTGGTGACAACCCTGGCCCCCAATCGCCGCTTGCTGTGTGCGGCACCGGACTATCTGGCGAACCACCCGCCGATTGAAAGGCCGGAGGATCTTGGACTGCACCGCTGTCTGGCCCTGCGGGAAAACAATGAAGATGTCACGCTGTGGCGATTTACGCACCCGACGCTGGGCGGTGCGACGGTACGGATAAACCCAACCATGTCGACCAATGATGGCGAGGTCATTCGTGACTGGGCTCTTTCAGGGGCTGGCATCATCGTGAGAAGCGAATGGGACGTGGCCAGGGACCTTGCTACGAAAAAGCTGCACCGGGTTCTCCCCCAATGGTCCCTGCCCCCCGCCGACGTGGTCGCCCTGGTGCATGCCCGCCGGGGCCGCAGCAGTCGCGCCAACGTCTTCCTTCAATTGCTTCGGGAGGCATTGGCCTCCCCTCCCTGGCTGCCCCCCCCGCACACTCCCGACGGCGAACCAACTATGGAAATGACGCGCACTTAATGTGTGATATTTACTTTGGCCTTCAATCTCACGGCTTTATCTGGCCCTATCAAGCCGGGCCTCACCACTTCCAGAATGCGTTGAGCACGGCCACCTTGCGCGTGATATTGAACAGGCTCGTGTAAATTCTCATCCATCATGCTGCCCAGTTCGGGAAGGATAAGCAACCATCGCCGTGAAAGTTGTCTCATCTCAACACCAATTCGTTCGTACCGATCCCAGGCTTGACCGGTTGTCAGCAACTGACGGGTCAGCCAATCAAGCAGGGCATTATCGTCGGTAACACTTTCAAGAGCCAAGCCAACCTCTCGCGATAGGCCAAGTTTATTCACGATTTCTGCGAACTGATTCTTGTCTCCCTCCAGGAGATTTGGCCTCGTCAGCTGTCGACTCGTACGCTGTACCGTCGTGCTGGATGCAGTTGGCACTCGGCTTTCTGGCAGTTTTTCAGGCACAGAGAGGTGCTTCCTCTCTATAATTTCTGCCCAAAGCGCCGTGACGTCCATGCTGGAACTCTCCAAAACGGCCACCCGGTCATGCAAGGCCCCCTGCGCGTTATTAACTTCCTCTATATGAACCAGAAGTGGTTCAATCTTCAAATAGAGATCATGAAGCTTCTCCTCAAGAACCTCTACTCTCCTACACATGTTTTTAAATTCCCCATTATTATAGATATTCTCTCCCGACAAAATAGATTCTGAAGTTTCAGAATTTATTATAGATTGGCTATTTTTAGAAAAATTCTGATTAATATTCTGGTTCTTATCTTCACTGGTTCTGCGACCATTGATTATGTAAAATAATGCCGATGCGAATATCACGACTATAAAAAATAATATTGCTGAAATTATTGCCGTATTATCGTTTTCTTTGTTAATTTTTGAAATTTCATTTTGATTACTATTTTCTAAATTCTCCATGTTTTTATTGTTTTTTAAATAATTATAATTTTCGCTGTCGTCCAATTTTTTGGGTTTTTCATTTAATGTTATTGACCTAACATCAGTTGACAGTTTTTCAATTAAACTATTTATTTCAGGTTTCTGTTTAATGACAGAGCGATCTATACCGAACACCGGCTCCGCTCCATGGATTAACCAATCCCCAAACTCGTTCGGCGTCTGAACAGTTTGTGGTGCACCGAGGCCGTACCGCATTATATTGAAGTATCTAGTAGCATCTCCGCCCCCAGATATCAGCGCGCCAATCCGCCAGAGTTCCGGGTTGGATTCATCATTCGATCTCTCAACCCCGCCCAGCCCACAGATAATATTCAATAAATCACGAGAACTTGCATTAGTACCCAACCATGGAGACAGGTAATTTTTTAAATCAACAAAAGGAATTGGTTGATTAAATGCGGAATCAAAAACTTCATCATTACCAAGATGGTTTTTCATTTTGTTGGGATCGTTAGTTGGTATCACTTCAAGTGTGATCGCAACGGGGCCATATATTTTATCTCGCAACGTAGGCGCCATAAGAATAGTATACTTTCCTGGTGGCCAGGTACTTGAACTTTTCTTACAGACGGAAGATGTTTCTCCATTAGGCCCAAGGTAACGCCCATACACCAGCGCTTCAGCGGAAGCTGCCTGCACAGGGTTAGCGACAAGTAGCGCCCACGCCACGGCTAGACTGGCTGCGGCCAGACGGGCAATCTGCGCAAGGTCGACATATGCTGTCAGCTTCATGGCCCTCTTCCCTCATGCGCCGCCCCTTCCGGTGGGGGCTGGTAGCCCGCAGGCAACAAGCTAAGTGTGGTGCTGAACAAGATTCCCCCGCTTGTCGCGGCCATCTGGGCATCCTTCGCGCGAACGATGCTGATCGTCAGATCGCGCCCCGTCGAAGGCTCCACGCGAACGAAACGCGGGGGCCCGCTAATATCAGCCAGCACAATGTCCAACTCAAAATCCGGTCGAAAGCTACTGGCGGCCAGTTCACCGCTTTCAAACATGGAGATGCCCAGGATCAACCGGAACTCATCGTCCCAGGACAACGGCAAGGAAGCCACCACAACCGTCTTCGGCAAGCCCTGGCACAAGACAATGAATTGCGGATGTCCGGTATCAGGATCCAGGTCGCCCTGAAAGCCAAACCATGTCGACAAGCCGGAACTGAAACGGATGCCTGGTGCATTGTTCAGGCTACGCGCCAGAAACAGGGCACCCAAACTGGTAATGGGCTTCAGCATTCCGTCATCCATGCGGAAACGCGGCTGCTCCGTTTGCCACAGGCGCTTCACTTGGGCATCCAGCAATGGCCCCATAAGCGCAAACATGGAACCGCGACCGGTCATGATGATGTAGTTGGCTTCGCGCTCACCGTTGGCAGCCAAGGCATTGGCCGCGTCCTGGACAAGCCGCCGAGCCACGGCAACGGGACCGGACACGAAACTATGGAGGAAGGCGGTAATGTTCAGGCTTACCCCCCCTTCGCCCCATGCGAACTGGTGCAAATTTCCCGACCGGTCGCGGAGTTCTACTGGGGGAAGGCGGGTGTTGCTGATCACTGACGCAGCCATCTGTTCGATCAGCGGCTGGTTCGCTTCCGATTCCAAATTGTCGAGATCTAAGGGTGCAGCCAATGCCGGATTGGCTTGCAGGGCCCAGACCATCTTCGCCAAGTTCCGACCATTGTCTCCCCCCAGCCGGTCTATGTAGCCTCCCGGTGATGGGTCCCATGGGGGATGGATGGGAACGTTGATCTCCAGGATTCCACGCTGCATCATCGCCATACGCAGCGACGGCATCAAAGCCTGGGTCAACAGGCGAGAAATGATATTGCCGGAGATATCGTTTGAGCCATCCGTGAATACCTCCCTGCTATTGATCGAGGCTAGATTTTCGATGGACACCAGGAAGGCCGATACATCGGTGCTGCCACCGCCCATGTCGAAGGTCACCAGTCCGAAGCGCCCCTTGCTGACGCCTGCCAAAGGAATATCGTCGCGCAGGGCACGCTTCGACAGTGCGGACAGGCTTTGTATGGGCAGAGCCAGGCACGCAGGTGGCCAGCTTTCGGAAACCAGTGTCGGCTGCCGATTTATACTCAGCATGCGAACAGACATCCCTGCCAACCGGAAAGCCTCAAGAAGGGCGGTGACCTGAGAGGGGCTAAATCGGGAGGGAACGGTGATGTACACCTCACGAATCCCTGCCCCTATCTCTATCCGTTCCTCCGCCCTTTGGCGAACGGCGCGCAGATAATCGGCCGCCACCTCCAGCATATGACAAACCGTTCCGTCCGGACGCACAACCTCGCTGGCCTCCGTCAGGCGCCATTTCAGTCCCTCAATGATCAGTGTTCGCTGATCCGCGGTCGCTTCAGGCATACGGGCTTGCCGACCGATCAGGGTCCGCAGACTGCCATTGGCATCCACCGTGTAGGCGATGACCGTTGGCAAGAACTCCCCTTCCTCTTCTAGCCGCAGTATTGCGGGCTCAAGGCCGGCATCGCGACGGCGGATGGCCATGGCCGTCTCGGTAGTACCGAAATCGATGGCGACGTTGCCGTCAAGGACTTGTGCAGGTCGCACTGACACAACAACCAATTGCTGAACAGGTGGCAATCCATCGGCCAATACTGCGGTCAGCGTTCCCTGATATTCCACTGGTGTCGATGACAGTACTGGCAAAGTCAGGGCAACATGCCGACGCTCTCCAGCGACAAGTGCCAAACCCTGTTCAGGCAGGTTGGCCCGAAACTCCAGGCAACCGGTCACTTCTGCCCCCCCAAGGGGCGCCGGCGCGCGCAGCGCCATCGTCAGGGACATAATGCGGCCCGACTGCCCGCCGACATTGGCAACGCCGATGAAGGCCAAACCAGGCCGATCCACCTGCAGCCGCCAGCGTTCCAGCACCTTCACCTCGATGCTAGCGACTGTTCTGACGGACAAACGCAGACTTAGGCGCGTCGGCTGTTCCTGTTCATCAAGTGATATTCGCAATGTGACATTCACGCCCGCCGGCGTAGCCATGATCCGTGACCATAATTCAGCCGTTAGCGGCAAATCGAAATAAGTCAATCGGTTGGGCCGCAGAATCAGGGGCTCCTGGTTCTGGTCATCAGCCAGGATGGTCGTGCCGGCTCCCTGGTTGTCATCAACCAGAACGATGCCCCTCAGCCGCCCAACCTGTCCTTTGAGCAGTCGTAACGGCACCTTGACCGACATATCCTCCATACTGCTGATAGTCAGCATATCAAGAACAATGCCGTCTTCTTCCAACCCCACTACCGCCCGGGTCAACCCAAACCCCAGTGTGGCCAGCACAAGCTCCTGACCGGCATTGGTGGGTTGAAAGCGTAACTCGGCCACGGTTGGGTTGGTGCCCGCGCGAGGCTTCCAGCTGCCCTTCCAGACATCGCCCTGCATGGCAAGTGCGTCGGAAGGAAGCTGCTCCGCCCACAGTTCGCGCCCTCCTTCGGTGACAACCCTGACCTTGCCACCACCGGTGGGGATGCGACCGGTGTTGCGCAACTCTACCGCCACCGCCGCGATGGGGCGTTCCTTGTAATGCAGGGCATTGCCGACAGTAGCCTTCACCTGGATGTAGGAGCGTCCACACCCGCCGCAGAAGCGGTCGCGTGGATGGAACTCCCAGTCATGGCAGTCAGGACAGATCAACAACATCGCTCCCGTCCTATCTTGCCGCCAGACAATAGATACCGCTGTTGCTTGGCTGCTCGACGGCCCAGTCGCCGATGCGCTCGACCTGCTGACGGGCCAGTTCGACGAGATCCGGATCGCTGCGCTCAAGCTGTTCGGCCAGCCGCTCCAGCACAGACGCGATCGAACTGTTACCCAGTGACTTGTGCCGGGCATGATAGCGCAGCAAAGCCAGCCAGCGGGCGCGTTCAGTATCGTTCATCTGTCGGATGCGGCGGTCCGTATCGTTCTGAATATTGCGACGCAATCCTTCCGACCCTGCTTCCTGAAGCCGGCGCAACGCCAGTTTCAAGGCACCAAGGTTAATGGGGTCGTTCATCACGCTGGTCCGGTCGATATAGAAAAGCTCCATCCGCTGCGTGCCGCCGGTGCGCTGGGTGCGGTCCATTCGGATGACATTCGCCAGGATCGCCGTGCCGACGAGATGAAGAGCATCAATGTAGCGGACGGCGTCCTCGGCATTGCGCACCAGAATGTCCTGGAACTTCTCGTAGTCCACATCAATATGCAGCGCTAGGCCATTACGCAGGCTGGTGTAGTAGGACAGGTCTCGGTACCGGTCCAACTCCGGCGTTACTGCCAATGGAACACCTGCCATTTCACTTGCAACGTAAACGCAGTCGGGCCGATTATCCACATTGGGCAGCGAAAGAGTCGAGTTATTCTCCATCCGCTTCAAGAAATTCCTGCGTGCCACCTCGGGACTGGTGGGGCATATACCAAGGCTTATATTCAGTTTCCTGTGTGCCAGCGTCTTGTCTTCCATGACGTGATGACGCGGCGCATTAAGCCATGGCATACCATTATTCAGTAGCCGCTGTAGCATCGATGAATATTCCTGCCCATCGGCGGAGTATTTGCGGGAGAAGCGGTCGATTGCATCCACCGTCCTTTCGTCAAGGTGTGGCGTCGCCCGTCGGGCAAAGGTGAGCAACAGCTCACTGGCTTTACCAGAGCCGTCGCGCTGCAACAGTTCACGCATCTCCCACAATCCACCCCCCGCATCGGTGGTTTCCTCGAAGAAACGACTGGAGAGATCAACCAGAGCGGCTGCATCGAGAGGCTTATTGTCCCTCGTAACATAGAAATCCCGAAGGTCGTTTTCCTCTAACAGGCTGATATTAATCGGAGACTCTGGCAGCTGACGTAAAGAATCCACGTGGTTACCAGGCATTGGAGCCAGATCTTCAATCAATATCTGCTCCAAATGACTCAGTTGCTTCACAATACCAGTTTCAACCAGTATCTCCTTTCCGGAGATGTCCTGCGTAACAGTCCCGCGCCCAATCAGATCCGACAGCCGACCGCAGAGATCAATTGCTGCCTCGCAGAGTTGTGCACGCAGCTCCTGCAAAAGATAATCTGCGCTCAGGTCAATAATGACATCGACAACCGTCTTGCGCGTAAAGCGACCGCGAATTCCATTCAGCCAGTTTAAACGTTTCGCGATCTCCTGCCTGCGTCGTTCCGACTGAAGTCGGGTCCGTTGCACCTGCGTCACAAGAACCTGCCGACCGGCTTCCAATGTCACGAACAGCCGTCGCAACAACTCGCGCGTCAAAGTGAACCGCTGACCAGGAGAATTGACCATGGCACCGACGATCCGGTCCAGCTCCTCACTGATCTGGCTGAACATATTCTCCAGCCCCTGATCCAGGATCAGACGGGTCAATACGCCCCATTTTTTCCGGTCAGGGTTGGTTTTGTCCAGTTGGTCGCGAAGCATCTCGGTCTGCAACCATTCCGTCAGCCGTGACCCAATGTCAGGATTGGCGGCGGATCGCAGGAATTCTTCCCGGCGGCGTTCCACGGACTGACGCAGCAATTGCTCAAGCGATGCTCCGCCAGTTCCGCGCCCCAGTTCACGGACGAAAAGGCCTGCGCGCCCGCCACCCGCCTGTTCACGCATCATCAGCCTGGGATGGTAGTCGCTGGCGATCAAGCTATCGAAATTCGAAGGAACACTGGCGGGTTCGACCCAATGTTTGACCATATCCTGTGCCAGCCGATGACGAACCAGGGCGGCAACACGCTGGATCGGTACATGCAACTTGGACAGACCGATGCTGCCATAGCGGCAGCTGAACTCCTCTGTCACGGTGAAGCCCTCGATGGCACCGTGATATGGCAGGCTGACGACGTTGGCCAAGCTGTCCTGCAGGTTGGACCGCTTGCTGGCCCAGTCCTGGGCCATCGCCTCAGAACGGCCGCCATATTCGACGAATAGACACTCCGCCAGCATGTCGCAAAGGGCGGTCTTCTGGTCCACCCGCAACTCGCCCGCCGGACTGTCGGGCTTGTTCCCGACCAGATAGGCCATTTCAAAGACCGGGCCGCGCAACGTTTGCCGGGACTGGTATTGATCAAGTGTCCACTGCACCGGGAACAGGTGGCTGGCCGCAGCCTCACCCGTATCCTTGGCGTAATTATAATGCTCCAGTTCCATCAGCGCGGCGTAGGAGTTACCGAATATCTTATGATTGTATTCACGCGTAAAAACGGATGGCAGCACAATGATGCCCCGTATCGTGATGTTGGGGTCCAGATACTTCAACGCAAACGCCATATCGAGGAACATGCCGCTTCCAGTACCGCCGGCAACCGACATAACCAGCCAGGCATCCGTGCGCGAAGCGTCCACCTGGATGCCATGATCACGCAGCGTTTCCATGTGGCGAGCACTGTTGCGAATATCATCGAGGGTGGTTTGCAGCGCCTGACGGATACGGGGATAGTGCTTGAAGAAGGCCAGCCGGCCAAACATGCGAATCTGGGCCGCGCCATCTGAAATCTCGCCATGTTTCTCCAGTGATGGATCAAGCCAGGAGAAGATATTTGGATAGCTTTTTTGTTGGGAGAAATAGTTGCGCAGATCTGACTTGGTCAGCTCGACCATGACGGATTCCCGCGCCTGGAAATTGACCTGCTCGTAGAACCAGCTCAGCGCATTGCCATCCAATGTACGATTGCGCGTGTCAGTATCCACCCAGAGGTGGCCGATATGGCCAAGAGTAGGAACCCCGTAATGGTCGAAGAACATACGACGTAACTGCAAAAGTACTTGTTTACCAGTACCACCAAGACCAATCAGCAGGGTTGGGTGCTGGGTGATTACACGCTTGTTGTTGTCAGTCGCCATGGTGAAAGCTCCGTCGGCATGGTCAGAGGATGCCGCCGGCCAGCGAGCCGACGATGAGCACGAGCAGAATAAGCAGAACCGCCGCCCAAGCGACGATGACGACGCGGCTGACAATGAACACCAACGCCGTCACACTGAGCAGTGCAGCAGACAGAACGAACCACCCCATACCGAAGCCCAGCCACGGCAGAAGCAGCGGTATCGCGCTGACAGCGAAAAGTGCCCACAACCAAAGGGCAGCCGACAAATGTGATGGATGGACCCCCTTCTGGACGGTCCCCTTCAACAACATCCGGTAGATCGCATAAGCTGCCAATGGCGTACCCAGCAGGATTATGGCCAGGATTACGACATCCGAATTGTCAGGCATCGAAACAGTGAAATCGAACAGCCGGTGGGTCCCGCTCACTGTCTGCGCAGATGCCTGCCCAGCCACCAGCATACTGGCCGCTAGGCAGGGCCGCCGCACTACGGCCGCCAGCATTCTCAGGTGGCATAACTTTAGTCCCATCGTCATTCAACCACCTCGCTCAGTAAAATCCGTCGTCGTCTTCCGACGTCGGATCGGACACAGGTTCCAGAAAGAAACTGTAGAAGGACGGCAAAGCAGCGTCGTCCGCGGGCACGCTAACCTCGATCGCCCCGCCGCCGGATGGCAGCAGCCTCCCTGTTCGCAACTGACCATTGGCACTCACCAGGATGCCGACAGGCAGCCAACGCGCAGTGATGCTGCAGCGCTGATCGCTGCTCAACATGTAGGCGGGAGAAAACAAGGACGGAGCCAACAACTGTTCCTGGTTGGCATCATTGCGGCCGAGGAAGGCACGCGGTCGTGACAGTTGGAGCAAGACCCAGACGGCTCCTGCCAGCGCCAATGCGCCCAATACAATCCCCAGCAACAAAGGGCGCAGGGGATAACGGACATGCATTTCCACATCGATAGTCAGGGCATCCTGCGTCAATGCGTCGGTGCGCACGGAACCTCGAACCAGCTCTGTCAAGCGGTAGATACGCGATTGGATCGCCCGTTCCGGCTGGCGCAGATCACCAGGCGGCCCATCATAGCTCCAACCGACAGACAGTCCGTCTACAAGCCAAAGCTTGTTGCGTTCCACGCTGTAGCGGATGTTCAGCTTGCCCTTGACCGTTGTTTCATTCGCCATGGCCAGTTGCAACATGTCTGGATAGGACAGGTCGATGACATGGAAGGGCTGTACGGAGAAATCGATGCGGAACTTACGGCCTTCGGGTCCAAGGTCACTCTGTCTCGGAGTCACCTCCGCCTTGATCAGCCCCTCATTAACCAGTTTGGTGTGACCATCCAGCGATAGCCGCGCGTCAACTTGCGCATCCTTCAGAACGAAATTTTCGCCAGGTCGCACAGTGGCATCGAAACCGAAAGCGATCGTGTCACCAACCCCAAAATCACGAATTTCCAAACGGGTTTTACTATCCGTATCTGTAAGTAAGCGTACGGTGGCGCGTTCCTGCTTGACCAGATCCAGGATTACCTGACTGGTAGAACCAGCAATGTCGAACGGCGTGATGGGCAGCCACACATGCTCCACTCCCCGTCCAGGTTCTGCCCGCAAGTTCTGAAGAATGCTGCGCGCTGAAGCCTCCAAGGCCAGGACAGAGTCCCTGACAGTCGCATTGTCATCCGCGGCCTTCACCAAAAGATAGACAGCAAGCGCCCTTTGCCCCTGATAGTCAGCAGCACCACCGTCAACCGGAGAATAAATTCTCCCATTGAACGGTAGGCGCAACGGGACCAACACCAGATGAGCAACAGATCCAGATTGAAGCTCCCGCTCCCATTCCAACTGACTGGAACTTGAACGCGTATTGCGGCTGTCGGCGACATTATCCGTTACGATGATAGCGGACTGCCCTGGCTTGGCGATATCCATCCAGGACTTGATTGCCTGCCCCAGGTCCGTTATCTGCGCATCCAACGGAAGGGATTTAAGATCAAAGTTGGCCCGGCGGAGATTTTCATCAAACACAAAGCGTCGGCCAGATGTCTTCTCCAATCCCGATAAAAATACCTTCCAAGGTAGACTAAAACGAAATCCGTCCATCGATCCAGAATTGTCAATCAGTACATCGAATTCTGGTTTGGCGACAACTGCCTGATCGGCAGTCGCGCCGCCAGTTAACAGCAATGCCACCATCAGGAACCCGGCTAGAAGCCGCCGCATCACTCCACCCCCCCCGTTTCAGACGCCACCGGCAACTCAAACATGCGAACCCGCATGCCACCTTTTGTTTCGGTTGCGTAGATCACGCAATTTCCGACCAGAAGCGGTGGAAAGTTGCTCTTTACCGAGCCAGACAGATGCCGCTGAACCTCGGGGCCTTGTGAGGCTGTGTCCTGCTTCCACAAAGACAGGGTTGCCTCTCGTCCGGTGTTGGCCGCGCCAATCCCGGACAAGCCCGACATAGTCAGAATCTGATCTCCAATACGCAGCGGAGGGACTGGTCTGACATCAATGTCCCGGATACGCCAAGCCGTAGTACCATCAGGCAGCAGACACTCAATCTGCCTCTCGTCACCGAGGATCAGCCCGCCCGTCGCTGTGTCGATGGCACTGAACGAACTGCGCCCGTTGATTTTGGCAAGCAAATTTGGGCGCCCGTCCGGTACAAGCGGAAGACAGGCAACACCGTGGCTTTCCACTATCGTGGGCAAGTAAAGGTGGGCCGCCGGCTTGGCCCCACCAACCTGCCGTGCGCCCAGGTGACTCAGCCGGTGGTGATTTAGGCGTTCACGCATAGTATCTGGCAACAACGTCCCGTCGGGAACGGTCAATACCGTATCCGGCGCTCCCGCTGGGTTATCATGCCAATGCAGAATGGTGACGCCGTCGGTCAGCCAGAACCCCCCACCCTCTATTACCCCCATGACAATTCCCGCTGTGGGGTTGAGGGCGTCAGTCAGCAGTGGCCCTTGCTGCCATCTCTCCAATCCAAATCCGCGAACCAACGAAATCCGTCCCGACTGACGCAGTGCAACAACAAACCGACCGCTGCAATCAACAACATGACCCACCACCTCGTGCTGATCAGGCATTGGCACCTCAACCAACGCACCGCCCTGCCGCAGGCTTGGTGAACAGAAGAGCTTGACAGCAGTCGCCCCCTTGGCTGCGAGCAGGAAGCCGCCCTTCCCAACGGCGGGAGCGGCCAACCAAGTATCTGGGGCGGGCAACTCGCCCAGCATCGGAACGCGCGCGCCTCCCTGGCCATGGGCAAGGATGTGAGATTCGATCAGATATAAAGTATGGGTGCGACTGTTGATCCGGTTCACGACGACAAGGACACCCGCATCCAAGGGATACCAAGCCAGGGCCTGCTCATCCCCCCCCAAACCGACCAACCGCTCCAGAAGGCGAGGTTCTCCACCTTCCAACGCCATAACGTTTTCGCGTAGATCGGCGGGCATTGGCGGAAGAACCACGCAAACATTCTTCAACGGCAGTCCGCAAGCCTGGCAGTAGCGGGCGGCCTGCCGACTTCGCGCACCACAGATCGTGCAAACTCGGGAATGGCCGCCACATTGCCGGCAGCGATTGCCGGCGCCAGCCGTCGGCTGGAATTTATGGTCTTCCTCATGCACGAATGGGCACGGCTCACCGCTCACAAACACCATCCAATTGTTCTTACGACATCATATTCAAATTGCTAGCATACATCGTTTGATTATAACATAATATTTTGAGATACAAATTGCGATTGACGGGGGTGAATACAAGTTAAATCGATCATATATGAATACAATTGAGTAAGAATATTCTTGAATTCTTTTGGTTATACGGGAATTCACTTGCAGGCAACGGGGCATCGGGAATGGTTCAAATCGAACAGGACGACCATCAGGTTGACTTCAACGTCTTTGATGAACAGGCGTATGAGAAAACTAGCAGGTATCAAGTTCACGTACGAAGACATCTCCACGTGTTGTATGCCACCATGGCCACACTCTTATGGATTTTTACTTCATACATACTCTTCAATCAAAATGCCGACACACCAACAACGTCGCCGGACGTTAGCAGTGTAGTTTCTACCTCCGCTGCGTCGGAAAAGACAAGAGATGGACCACAGGAAAAATCCCCCACAAACCCCATGAAATCAGAAAATAATTCAAAAAATGAAAATATATCTCCTACTAATGCCGTCAGTAAAAATATAGATACACCAAAATCAACAGACAAAGGTGTAAATTCGACGCATATTGTATTCACAGTCGTTATAATTATTGTAATTTTTCTTTCCTATCTTGTTGCTATGGATATGAAAAAGCATCGAGGGTGTATCCGTTGGTTGATGAGCATCCGTCACTCGACATTTCGAAATCCAAGTCGTGAGTCAGCTCTTCGCTTGGTTGAAAGCCTAGCGGGCAAGAAGGAAATTACCGCTGTTCCCTTGGTGGCGTATCAGATTCAGGCACTTGTGAACGCTTGTAAGTGTCACTTGAATGACGCTGATTCGTTCAGTCGCGCATTGACTGATATGCCGCGGGTCACCGGCCAACCGCGGCGCGACCGTTCCCTTCAGCAGTTGCTGGTCAATCTTCTGCTCGCCGTTGGGATTATCGGCACTTTCTATGGCCTGATTCAGTTTCTCTCTAATGAGCAATTCCAGTTGGTCCTATCCAACCCGACATCAATCACCGACGTCAGTCTGGTTTCGATCGCTACCAGCTTCCAGATAGCATTTGGGACATCCCTGCTTGCCTATGGGGTGCACTCGGGTGGCCGCTTCATGGTGGATATCCTGGAAGAGGATATGGAGGCCACTTGGTCCATCTATCATGAACAACTGCTGCTGCCCCTCATTCACGCATTTCCGCTTCGGACCGCTGAGACAAGGCTGAACTGGGACAAAGCGACGCGAGACTCGCTACGCGACATGGCCACCGCCATCTCGACGGCCAGTAACGAAATACGGCAGACCCGCAGCGAGTTCCAGAAGGGGTTCGCGACCTTGGATGAACAGGCCGCGGCGCTGACGAAAGCCGCCAATGCGACCGCATTGGCGGCAACCGCCGCTGGCGAAGCCGCAACCAGCGTGGCGAACAGCGCACAAGCCATAACAATGGAAAGCCAGGCAACCGGAGGCATCGTCAAGGAAGGTGCTGATATTTTCCGAACTGCGGCGACGGATCTGACAGGGATCGTCGACAAGATGGCGGGCACTCTTACCGGTGCCCGGGAAGAACTGGCGAAAGCATCCGCCGCCCTTGGCCAATCCGCGCTTGAAGCAGGCGAAGCCCTGGCAAGCAATCTGGTTAAGGCAGGGCAGTCCATGCAGAACACGATGACAGCGTCCACCGTACAATTGTCCGAAGCCACGGAGAATTTAAAGAGCGCCACGCAGACGGCCGGCAAAAGCTTCGAGACGATGCGCGAAACCCTGGATTCAATCGCCAGCCTGGCAGCCGCCCTGAATCAGTCGACCAGTCAGTCTGGTAGTCAGATTCGTGACGCTGTGACGTCCATCCGTGAGGACATGCGCAATGGTCTGATTGAAGAGAGAACGCTGATCGAAACACTGAACAACAGTTTAACCAATCAAGATCAAGTGTTGCGCGACGTTTGCGAGTCTCTCGAAAAGTTTCGCGAACTTGTCAATATTGCCATGAACCACGCAAGGGTTCCGTGATGGGCCGCCATATCTCAAACTCTGGTGAAATCGCCTTCGCCGATGTCTCCATGGCCATCTTTGGCCCTGTGTTGCTGCTGTTCGTCATTTATATGATCAAGGCGATGGTCGGCGGCGGAGAGGGGCACAAGCTCTGCAAGATCGCGGCGCCAGAAGCGGTGCCTGGGTTGGCTCAGGAGTTGAGCGCCTGGAAACACATGGAAGAGAGGCAAGAGAAGCAAGATCGGGAAAGGTTGGAAAGACTCTGTCCGCGTGAGTTGAAACAACAGAAACTGACGAAGCCCGATGCTTCTCCCCCCCCCATCGCTCTGTTCTGTCCATCAGATCAGAGCCGTGTTGCACAGTCGGCCGGGATGGAAATTGGATCTCTTCGTGATCTCGCAGGCCAGCGGCTTGACACTCTTAAGATGCTGGCGCGTTGCACTGCTGATGTCACGATACCAGGTCCCAGCGAAGTCCAGGTGTATTTCAAATTCGGCACCTCGCATCCGGTGCAGAGCAAAACTGATCAAAGGGAGCTAACAGACGAGGAATTCCAAGTCAGCATGGATGGACAGGCTGCCAGAATTAAGACTGCGATAAAAAATTCACCTGAATATAACCGGATAGAATTCATCGGCCATACGGATAGCACAAAAGTAAGAACAGACCGTGAATGCGTCTGTAAAGTCGAAGACACGCAATGCCAATGCTTCAAAGACAATTATGACCTGTCCTACCAGCGGGCAAAGCGGGTCATGCTGGCCGTGCGCAGCTTTCTTGAACGGGACGAGAAAATCAAGGAGCGGCTCAATTCGCTGGGAACGGACCGATTGCGGCTGGTCGCGATCGGGGTGGCAGACGATGAACAAAAGCAACGTCCTCCGCCTGATCGGGTCACAGAATCCGAAACTGAAAGAAGGGATCGCGACGCGAAGAATCGTCGAATTGAGATCGGCTATCTCAAGGATGAGCGCCTGCAGAAGGAAAACGAACAGTGACGGTACCTGCGCGGATGGGCTGGACCTTTCCCGGTGGCTTCGTCACCGTCGGGCATCCGGAGGATCATGAGCTCCCTGCCCATGGTCGGGTGGCACGGGCCTTTCAGTTGGGGGGCGCGCGCCACCCCGAGCATCCGCTCGTGGATCTCGGCCTATTCCGCCGATTATGTGCAGCGGGATTATGGGACGCGGCGATGCGGCGGCGCCCGGGTCAACTGCGTGACCCACAGCAGATACTCAAGCTTCTGCCGACCGGAGCCAATGATGCGACGGCGCTTACAGATTTGACCAAAGCAGAAGCGGTTGCCATTGCCGGCGCCTCAGGGGGGCGGCTGCCAGATGAGACCGAGATGGACCGGCTGCTTCGAGCCAGTAAGGACATCTTCAGCCGTTTACCAAGCGGAATACCGCTCTGGACGGCCTCTCTCTGGTCGGATTGGAGTTATCGACTAGTGGTTCCGGACCAGCATGCCTCCGGCTGGCGGGCATTGCCTGGCAGGCGCCTGCCAGATTTGCGGGCCAATGCCCCGGCCTGCCTGTTCATCGTTGGCTATCCGGTACTGCGAAGGCCAGCAGCAACCGACCAAACTGCCGGTTGCGTCGTTATCCGCGATTGGGAGGGGTGAAGCGATTGTCAGGCAAACATACCACGCCTCCAAAGTGCTCCGTCTGCCTGAGCACCTATGCGTCTGAGGTCTTGCAATGGCGCTGCCCGAAAGTCTGTCCTTCTCAAGGCAAGCGGCATAACCATGCCGATCCTTACGTTGCCAGCGATAGTGCATCGCTGATCCGGTGCCCAGATTGCCGTCGGAACCTGCTTTCCGAAGCCAATGTCGCTGGGTGCGGACACCCGCAGATGCAACCCATGGAGACCGAACACCGACAACACCGGCACGTCGTGCTTCTTGGCCTGGATCCACATCATCAGGGATGGCGGATGGAGGACAGGCGGGCGATCGCCACATTGATTGCCTCCCTGACCCATGATGAGCCGGCTTATGCACCTGGGCAAATGGAAACCTGGCTGCACTGGCGGCAGGCCCGACCTGATCTGGGGTGGGTTTCATTGAAGGACCGCCGCCCCATGTTCATGGCACGGCGGTCAGGTGCAGGCGACCGGCAGCTGTGTCTTCTGCACATATGGACCATTGACGATCCACCGGATGAGGATTGCGAGCACCGGGCGGTGTTGGGCCAAAGGCTGGCGCTGGCTGATGCCGTGGTCGTTCTGGTGCCAGCTCGTGTTCTGCTTGATCAGCAAAGCGGCGGCAGTGGCGGGTGGATAGAGGCGCTGGAAACGCTTGCCCGCGATATACAAGGTGGCGCGGCACTCTTTCTTTGCCTGACCGGGGCCGAGGCGCTGCTGTCCCTGCTTGATCCTTCGCCGGCAGTCGTTGCTGCCCACCTACCCACACCGGCGGCACGGTCAAGATGGCTTGAGCGCTGCGCCAGATTTGATCGCCTTGTCGGACTAAAGGCCCGATTCCGCGCTGTCCACTCGCTGATGATCGCCAGTCAGGACTTCGATGGCCTGACGGATCTGTCCACCTGGACCTCATGGGCTATTAAGGAGGAGAGTTTACATGTTGGCGGAAGCGCAACCTGACAGATTGGCCGCTGAGCATTGCCTGACGATGTTCAAGTATGTTCGCACCTTGATCTGGCGCGTGCATAGTCTGATCGTCTTCCGCAACCCGCCGCCTAAGCCAGAAGCACCGACAATGGCGGAACGCGACCTATTTCTGCTGAATGTTCCTGCCAACATACGTGAACTAAGTGCGTCTCGCTGGGCGATCTTTTTACTCACTTTCTCTTCCGCATTGACGGTTGCCGAAGACTCTAAAGGTGCCGGCTTCTGGATGCAATTCATTGACGCCGTCAGCAGCACCAGCGTTGAAATATCTCTTTTTATTTTGGGAATACTCCGATCAATTGCATTTATTCGCAACACTTCTCTAATTTTTATTCAATTAATTTTTACTATTGCAGCCGCTTTGATTACGAAATTATTGCAGATACCACATGAGCCGATCGCTCTTTTATTTATCATTTCCGCCTTTATGTCGATCGCCTTCTGGATCTCCGCATGGACAATCGATAAGCAATACTTATCGCCAACCGGCACTTTCTATTGGCTTGCAATACGACTTGTCTACGTATCGCAGTTCTGCATAATCATGCTCACAATCCCCTTGTTCCTCTGGTTGAACAAATTAGCTGGAACAATAGATAGTAGCACGGATAAGTCAAAACGCTGCTGTACCCCTGGATGCCCTAAGTATCAGTGGGAACTGGGGCGACAATGCAAGCCGTGCGAACAGGACGGGGTCACTTCCTATGTGCGCGTAGATCGCGCTATTGACCGGCCCTATGTCAGCATCTGCCCCGCCTGTTGCAGCAGTCATCATATCTGGCATGCCGGGAAGATGAAAGAGACGCTGCACCTCAGGAGGACAGAGTGCATCTGGTCGGATCAGGGCTGCACCCAGGATGAAGGGCATAAAGCCATCCAGATTGTCGGAACTGGCGGCGTCGATACTACACCTGTACTGCAATGGATCGTTGAGCAGGTGACAGAAGTCAAGAATTGGAAAAGGCCAGAAAAGTGGCCGTACAGGTTACCCCTTAAACTGGCAGGCCTTTCTACAACGCGCCCCCTCAAGCTGACCGTGTATGAATATAACAGCTCACAGACCTTGCTTCATGAAGACATTCCTGTGCTGTTGGTGCTGCCCAAACCTGGACTTCTTCAGGATTTTCCCAGCACCCCAATCAATATCGCTTTGGATGGCTTGGTCTTTGCCAGTAAGCGGCCCTTTATCTGGATATGGTGGCCGGACACCTATGGCCCCCCGCCTGGAACAGATAGGGTTGGCGTTGTCACCAATGCGATAGAGCTGAGCCGGGTATTGGACATACGGAGTATGACCGCCGCTGTCAGAACCGAGCGCAAGCTCGTGGAGGTCATGAAATGACCCAGATATCCAATGGTAGGTGGGTTGTCCGTGAGAATGGATTACTGGACGGGCTTTATGTAAAATGGCGGCGCCAGGGTGATGATCTGGGCTTGATGTTACTTGATTTCGCCGATCATCCACGGCGTACAACCCTTATTTCCATCGGCGACCAGTCCTTGATCGATGAGCCAAGGATAGAGATCGACCATACATTGGATCTGATGCTGAGCTACTATGGCAAGCTGGCCCATGATGAGGCTTGGCTCACCATACTGGGAGCTGAAATGCTGCCCATTCCCCTTGTATATTCCCGTCGGGAAGACCTGTTGGAGTTGCTTACACGGCTGCGTGGCCCTTTACGCACCCATTACGGACCCTGGTGGAGTGTAACGCAGGCGGCAGCCGATGTGCTGAAAGCAAGAGCGGGGTGGATCTTGCGGCACATAGTGTGGTGGGCTGCCGATGATCAGGCCCAGCCGACACCATGGGGTTGGCAAGAGACACCCGATAACGACTTGAATGCGTCAGAAGCCCCTCGTGGACAAAGGCTGGGCGGAGAAAAAGGCTGGCGGGCTTGCCTGTATCAGGAATTTCGAGGGCTACCAGTGCCTCGCCCTCAGGAACGTATGGTCATCACGCTTGATACACCCCGTGCCGCCGATATCCGCCTCACCGACGAAATGAAGAGAGCAGGCGGAACCGTAGAGCCATGGGCAACAGGTACACGCATCGTGCTTCCAGGCTGGAACCTGCAAATGATGCGTCCCGTGATACGCCTTGCCTACCTGCCGAACGCTGTCGATGTGGAGGCAGCAACATTGGACAAGGTCACGCGCCTGCTGCCGCTGGTCGATCCGTCAGGTCTCTGGTCGGGTTTGTCGGGGCCGCCCACAAGAGTTAGCACACAGGCCGCCGCGCAAATGCAAAAGCCACCTGCTCGGCGCAAACGCTGAACAAATGGGTTGATCGCGCAGAGGGCGAAGGTGCCCGACGGGCAGCAACCTTTACTGATACTATCCGGTCCGGCAAGCAATACGATCCGGGCGCAACTCGCAGTGGTCAGTTGTTCAAGAGCCAGAAGGCGATGCCACCGACCCCGAAAACGCTCACCAGAAACAGCAGGTGACATACACGCTTCATAGCAATCATTCTGGCGTTAAAAGTCCTTTAAGATGAAACTCCTCCGGCATCCCCGGGTGAGTTTCCGCCCTTCCCCACTCCGGTCCTGAACGGATGAGGTACACAATGTCTGACAGACATGATTGATCAACCGCCACACCCCCGGTCCGTACCGTCCCCTGCCGCACGGGCTAAGCGGGTGTTCATGCTCGGCGCGACCGGCACCATCGGTCAGGCAACGGTCCGGGCTCTGGTGGCACGCGGGCATGAAGTTATCTGCTTCATCCGACCACGCGCCGGTGTCGGCGGGAGGCTGACGCCAGAGGACAGCGCCCTCCTTCTGCCGGATGCCCATTTGCGCTATGGTGACGTGACGGACCCCGCATCTCTCAGGCGTGACGGGTTCCGTGGCGAGCATTTTGATGCGCTGATCTCATGCCTCGCTTCCCGCACGGGCACGCCGAAGGACGCCTGGGCCATAGACCATCAGGCGCATATACATGCACTCGTCGCAGCAAAGGAGGCCGGTGTTTCCCATATGGTTCTGCTCTCCGCCATCTGCGTGCAGAAGCCTCTTCTGGCGTTTCAGCAGGCGAAACTGGCTTTCGAAACGGCATTAATCGAATCCGGGCTCTCATACTCCATCGTGCGCGCCACCGCATTCTTCAAATCGCTGTCCGGCCAGATCGATCGGGTGAAAAGCGGCAAACCCTATTTGATATTCGGCGATGGGATGCTCACCGCCTGTAAACCGATCAGCGATGAAGATCTTGGGGCCTTTCTTGTCGAATGTCTCGATGATCCGGCGCGCCAGAACCATATCCTGCCGATCGGTGGTCCTGGCCCCGCATTAACGCCAAAGCAGCAGGGCGAGATGTTGTTCGCACTCCTGAAACGCCCACCCCGTTTCAGTCACGTGCCGGTGGGCCTGCTTGATGCCATTATCGCCGGGCTGGCCTTCGCGGGACGGTTCTCGCCCACCCTCGCGGACAAGGCGGAACTTGCCCGGATCGGACGCTATTACGCTACTCAATCAATGCTGGTTCTTGATCCCGCTACCGGATGCTACGACGAAGCCGCAACGCCTTCGACGGGGAAAGACACCCTGGGCGAGTTCTACGCACGCGTCATTTGCGGACAGGAACGCTCCGAACGCGGCGATCACGCCGTGTTCTGACATATGACCTTTATTTTAATCTACGCACATGCCCCTACTCTGGGTGGGGAGCCGCTTGACCTGCCCCAGCGGCACCGGAGGATTTGTTGTTCAATCATGTGCCTGCTTTTTGGCTGCATTCGAACTTACTTGGAAGGCCTTTTTGTTTCGCTCGGGGCAATCTGGCTGTAACAAGATTCATCTGAAATGGAGCATATCCGCCTCCCCTGCGATGGTCGGGGGCCCCGGGCTAAGCGGAGAAATGCATACCATCAGCTCAACCTTCTACCCGCCCCTTCCATACGGAGACCATCAAATCCAGTGACGGCGGAGTCTAGCGTAGATTTATGCCATATTCCATTTAATGAAATAGTTTGCTTTCAGATATACAATTATCTATACACGACGCCACGTTCAACACGAGGATATAGAAAATGACTACATTTATGACCAACCCGATGGTAATTAGCGATGTCAAGAGAGTAAATAGTTATACTACAGGAGACCAGTTGCAGCCGCGGGTTACCATCCTGAATGACGGCAGCTACGTCGTCGTCTGGTCCTCGTCTGCTCAGGACGGCTCTGGATACGGCGTTTATCATCAGCGATTCGATAGTCAGGGAAATATGGTAGGGTCGGAAACCCGAGTTAACACATATACGACCAGTGACCAGAACGACCCATCAATTACTTCTCTTTCAAATGGTGGCTATGTCATTAGTTGGACATCCACCGGAGAGGACGGGTCCGGTCAGGGGGTTTATGCACGCCGTTACAACGCCGATGGCACGGCAGTCGCAGCACCTTTCCGCGTTAACGTAACGACAACCAACGGTCAATTCGCTTCCGAAGTGGGTGCATTCAACAGCGGTGGCTTCATCGTGGCGTTCAGTCATGAGGCAACCGCTGGCACGGATTACAACATCTTTGCGCGTTCTTATAAGCCGGATGGCACCGCCTGGGGGAACCCCATACAACTCAACCAGTATACCTCTTCGTTCCAGACCAACGCTTCGGTGGTGGGGGGCGCGAATGGTCATTCGTTGGTCGTATGGCAATCAAACAATCAGGACGGGTCCGGCTACGGTATTTATGGCCGTTTTGTACTATTTACCAGCGGCGCGAGTGGAAGCGAATTCCGCATCAACTCTACAACAGCTAGCAATCAGGCCGGCCCCGTTTTGACGGCTTTGCCAAATGGGGATTACCTCGTCGTCTGGGTTTCCACCAATCAGGACGCGACCACCGGTCTTGGCATCTTCGGCCAGAGGGTGGATGCCAGCGGCAACCTTGTTGGTGGGGAGTTTCAGGTCAATACGTATGTCACGGGTGACCAGAACGGGCCCAGCGTTACCAATCTGGCAGATGGTGGCTGGTTGATCACCTGGCAGTCGCAGGGACAAGACGGGGATGGCCTTGGTCTTTATGGCCAACGCTATGACAGTACAGGCAACCGCGTTGGTGACGAATTCCAGCTTCATCAGTGGGTCGGGGGCGACCAGCGCAATGTTTCCGTCGATGCCAGGGCCGATGGCGGCTGGAATCTGGTCTGGCTGAATGAAGCCGCTGACGGGACATTCGATGTGCATATGCGCATTTTTGCACCGACGGACGCTGCGCCGACCTTGGTGGCAACCGATCAGAATGTGGGGGTGAACGGTCGGGTGGGCGCTACTGCGCTGTTCGATCTGGTGGATGACGTCGCTTCTGGTATCCGGCCTGCAGGAGATCACCCGGTTAGCAGCTATGAGTTCACTGACAATGCGGCTGGGGGCGGCTATTTCACGGTGAGTGGTGTGCAGCAGGCCAGCGGCACGCCGTTTACCGTCTCGACCGATCTGTTACACACGGTGCAATGGATTGCTGCGGCAGATGTTGCCACCGAGCAGGTGCAGATCCGCGCCTTTGACGGCGTGAACTGGAGCGCGCCCGTCACTGCGAATATTAACACGACGGCACCGGCCCTGGCCTTTGTGGAGACGGGCCTGCTGCGGGCCAACACCACGACAACGAATAATGAAACCAATCCCCAGGCCGTGGAACTGGACAACGGCACCATCGTTGTTGTCTGGCAGACCGCGGCTCAGGGCATTGTCGGACAGCGTTACAGCGCGGCGGGTGGCAAGCTGGGGTCGGAGTTTGTAATTTCCCCTTCATCTACGGGTTCCGTTATCAATCCCGCGATCGCCAGCATGGTGGACGGCGGCTTTGTCGTCTCATGGACAATCGGCGAGGGCGACACGTCCGGCAACGCAATCCATGCCCGGCGCTATGATGGCGACGGCAGTCCGATGGCGGCTGCGTTCCGCGTCAACACAACGACGGCGGGCGATCAGGAACTGTCCAGCATCACGGGCCTGTCCAACGGAGGGTACGCCGTTGCCTTTACCCACCGGGTGAGCACGACAGACTATGACGTCCATGTCCGTGTCTATGGCCCAGAAGGGGGGCGTGGCACCGACATCAAGGTGAACCAGTATAGTGGGTCATTTCAAACAAATGTCCGCGTGACGGCCGGAAGTAACGGCGACTTCCTGGTATCCTGGCAATCCTCCGGACAGGATGGCTCTGGCTATGGTGTCTATGGTCGGTTGATGTCTGCCGATGGCTACTTCCTGGGCTCGGAGTTCCAGATCAACCAGAACACGTCGGATAATCAGGTTGGCCCTGCCATCACCGCCCTGAAAGACGGCGGCTACCAAGTCATCTGGCTATCCCTCAATCAGGACGGCAGTAGTTATGGCGTCTATGGCATGCACCTTGACGGGAAAGGGCAACCTACGTCCGGAGAGAACCTGATCAACACCTACACCATTGGAAGTCAGTCCGGCGCCGAAGTGGTGGCTCTGGCAGATGGTGGCTGGCTGGTGGCATGGCACTCCGAGAATCAGGATGGGTCTGGCTACGGCATCTATGCGCAGCGCTTCGACATGAACGGCGCATCCGTTGGGACTGAATTCCGGATGAATAACCGCGTCGGCGGCGACCAGAAAGTTCCTGCGATTGCAGCGCGCACCGATGGCGGGTGGGTGGCTTTCTGGGATGATGTCGGCCTGGATGGCTATGGCAGCGGTATTTACGGCCGGTTCTGGGGGCATGCCGTGGATGCCCCTGTCTTGGTCGCAACCGATAAGACCGCCTTTGCGGGCAGCGACATTGCCGGTCTCGAACTGTTCGATGTCGCCATCGACGCTGCCACGGCAACGGTGCCGGGCGGCGAACACAAAATCGTTACTTATGAATTCACCGACAATAATGCAGGCGGTGGCCAGTTCTTGCTGCAGGGTGCCGGCCAAGCCAGCGGCACACCCTTTACGGTGTCTGCCTCACAGATGCCCTATCTGAAATGGGTGGTGGGATCAGGTGCAGAAACGGTTCAGGTCCGCGCTTTTGATGGTGAACGTTGGAGCGCACCGGTCGCTGTGACGATCAATGGCACCACCGCCCCGGAGGCATTTGCCGTCACTGGTGAAACCCGTGCCAATCCGGTTCACACTGGTGGTGACCCCGATGTCGCCGTCCTGAAAGACGGCAGCTATGTCTTCGTCTGGACATCCAATGATGAGGGCACGACGGTTAATGGCCCGACGAGGGGTGTCTATGCCCAGCGCTATGCGGCGGACGGGAGCAAACTGGGCGGTGAGTTCCGGGTAAATGCCAATTATGAAGGTGATCAGGATAGGCCCTCCATCGCCGCTTTGGAGGATGGAAGCTATTTTGTAACCTGGCATGGCAGCGGAAGCTGGGACCTATTTGGGCGCCGGTTCAGTGCTAATGGCACCGCGCTAACCGGAGACCTTAATATCGCACCGGGAGACTCTGCCTTCCAAAACAGATCCGAAGTGGCTGCGTTGTCCAATGGCGGCTATGTTTATGCTTTCGAAGACTATGACTACTCTGGACCAACCGGGTATGATATTGCTATTCGGGTTTTCAAT
Organism: Niveispirillum cyanobacteriorum; assembly: GCF_002868735.1. Classification (GTDB taxonomy): domain Bacteria; phylum Pseudomonadota; class Alphaproteobacteria; order Azospirillales; family Azospirillaceae; genus Niveispirillum; species Niveispirillum cyanobacteriorum. The sequence goes on from NZ_CP025612.1 coordinate 957,211, forward strand.
GCCAATAATGTTGCCCAGAATCAATCGTACAAGCTCAATCAGTATCTGACGGGCAATCAAACATCCGTGGACGTTGCAGGGGGCATTGACGGCACCTCCTATGTCATCTGGCAATCCGCAGGCCAGGATGGATCTGGGGCGGGAATCTATGGTCGTCTTGTTGATCGTTTTGGGTCTCCTCTGACCAACGAAACCCATATCAGCGTTGGACGTACAGCAGGCGACCAAACGCTGCCGGCCATTTCAGCACTGGCGGGCGGCGGATATATCGCGGCTTGGTCCAGCCAAGGTTATGATGGTGCTGGCTATGGTGTTGTTCTCCGGTTCATCGACGCGGCGGGACAACTGATCGGCGATGAATTCATAGGCAACACATCCAACACCTATGATCAGCTGGAGGTGTCCGTGGCCGGTTTGGCCGATGGGGGCTTCATCGTGGGATGGGTCAACCATGGGGACGCGACAGCTGGCGGTTCGCCGAAAATGTTTGCTCAGCGGTTTGACAAGCTCGGCGCTAAGGTCGGTGCTGAGTTTCCGGTGTCCAATACTAATGGTGATGCCCAGGATTATCACCTTTCCATCGCCGCTCGTACTGATGGCGGATGGGTGACAGCGTGGCAAGCCTCGCCGTTAACCGATCCTGCTACATATACCTTTACCCGCGCTTGGGGTGATCCCAATGTCATGGTGAATGACTTTGTCGAACAGACGGGGACAGCGGGCGACGATGGTCTGAGCGGTACACCTTACCGTGATAAAATCAACGGCCTAGGCGGCAATGATGTGATCTATGGCCTGGGCAGCGATGACAGCCTGATCGGCGGCAATGGCGATGATTACCTGGATGGCGGCACGGGCAACGACACACTGGTTGGCGGTGCCGGCAATGACGTATTCAAGGTAGATAGTTTGTCAGATGTCGTGGTTGAAGCGGCAGGGGCTGGCAATGACACCGTCTATGCCGACATTTCCGGTGTGATCCTGGCGGCCAACATCGAGAACATGTTCTGGGTCGGCACCGGCAATTTTGAAGGCACTGGCAACAGTCAAGGCAACAGCATCCGGGGCGGTGCTGGCGACGATACGCTGAACGGTGGTGGTGGCGCGGACACACTGGTCGGCGGTGAAGGCAACGACACCTACATCGTGGACAATGCCAACGACCTGATAGAAGATTTCAGCGGTATTGATACTGTTCAAACGACGCTATCCAGCTACACCTTGGCCTATGGCCTGGAACACTTGGTCTATACGGGGTCGGGAAACTTCAATGGAAAGGGCAGTTTACTGGACGGCAGCGTGGTCGGTGGGGCGGGCAACGACACCTTGTCAGGTGAAGGTGGCACTGACACGCTTATCGGCGGTGCTGGCAACGATACTTACACTACCGACAGCACCGACGATCTTGTGATCGAATTGGCCGGAGGTGGCATAGATACACTGCGGACCCAGGCCAACACCTACGCACTATCCTCTTCGGCAGAGATTGAGAATCTGACCTTCATCGGTGCAGGCAATTTCACCGGCACGGGCAGCAATACAGCCAATTCTATCTCCGGCGGAACGGGCTCCGATACACTGGATGGCGCTGGCGGGGTCGATACGCTGGCTGGTGGGGCCGGCGATGATCATTATCTAGTTGATGATGTTGCCGATCTGATCGTCGAAGCATCAGGCGCAGGCACTGATCAGGTCATTGCCAGCGTTGCCGCCTATACCTTGTCGGCTAATGTGGAGAATCTGTCCTATAATGGAATGGCTGCTTTCGCCGGTACCGGCAATGCGCTGGCCAATCTGATCGACGGCGGCATCGGTGCTGACACACTCGATGGCGGCAGTGGTGCTGATACGCTGAACGGTGGGGCAGGTGATGATCTTTACATCATCGATAACGCCGGTGACGTTGCGGTGGAAGCTGCAGGTGGCGGGACGGACAGCGTTCACACGACCTTGGACGCCTATACGCTAGGGACCGACGTTGAGAACCTGACCTATACCGGCGGCGGCACCTTCACCGGTACCGGCAATGCGTCGGCCAACCTCATCACGGGTGGTACGGGCGCTGACACGCTGGCGGGTCTGGGCGGGATCGACACGCTTGAGGGTGGTGCGGGCGATGATCTCTATGATGTGGAGGAAACGGGCGACCAGGTGGTGGAACTGGCGGGCGGCGGCAATGACCATGTCCGGTCCAGCGCCACTGTCTATACGCTGTCGGCGGAGATCGAGACCCTGACCTTCACCGGCAGCGGCACTTTCACCGGCACCGGCAACGCCTTGGCCAATTCCATCAAGGGTGGGGCCGGCAATGACACTCTGGACGGGGCCGCCGGGGCTGACACGCTGGATGGCGGCGATGGCGACGACACCTATGCTGTCGATGATGCGGGCGACACCATCATCGACAGCGCCGGTACCGATACCGTCCGCAGCAGCCTTGCCGCCTACACATTGGGGGCAGGTCTGGAACATCTGGTGTTCAACGGGACCGGCGCCTTCGCGGGCACGGGCAATGCCGCGGGCAATTCCATCACCGGCGGGTCGGGCAGTGATACGCTGGATGGCGGGGCCGGGGCCGACACGCTGGCCGGTGGCACCGGCAATGATACCTATATCGTCGACGATGTCGGCGATGTGGTGGCAGATACCGGCGGCATCGACACGGTCCGCACGGCCCTGGCTAGCCATATTTTGGCAGCTAACATCGAGAATCTTGTCTTTACGGGTACGGGTGATTTCTCAGGCACCGGCAATGGCAGCGCCAATTCCATCACGGGCAGCACCGGCAATGACACGCTGGACGGTCTGGGCGGCAATGACACGCTGGATGGCGGTGTCGGGGCCGACAGCATGGCGGGTGGCCTGGGCAATGATACCTTCATCGTGGATGATGCCGGCGATGTCGTGGTGGAGGCGGCGGGCGGCGGCACCGATACGGTCCGCACCAGCCTTGCCTCCTATACGCTGGGCACCGATGTCGAACATCTGGTCTTCACCGGTACGGGGGCCTTCACCGGAACAGGCAATGGTGCCAACAACTCCATCACGGGCGGCACCGGCAACGACACGCTGGACGGTCTGGATGGGGATGACACGCTGTCGGGCGGGAATGGCAATGACAGCCTGACCGGCGGCAACGGCAATGACAATCTGACCGGGGGTACCGGTGCCGACACGATGGTCGGCGGGGCCGGCAACGATACCTACATTGTCGACAATATCGGCGATGTTGTGGTGGAACAGGCGGGCGAAGGCACCGACAGCGTGCAATCCTCGATTAACTTCACGCTGGCCAGCGTGCTGGAGAACCTTACTTTGACAGGCGGTGCCGCCATCAACGGCGTCGGCAATGATGGCGATAATCTGCTGACCGGCAATGGTGCCGCCAACAGCCTGGAGGGCGGTCTGGGCAATGACAGCCTGAATGGCGGTGGCGGTGCCGATACATTGGTGGGTGGGGCCGGTGACGATCTCTACACAATCGACAATGCCGGTGACATCATCACCGAACTAGCCGGGGAAGGCACGGACGGCGTACAGTCCTCCGTCACCTATACCTTGTCGGCACATGTGGAGAACCTGACCCTGACCGGTAGCGGCGCCGTCAATGCCACCGGCAATGATCTGGTCAACATCCTCACCGGCAACAGTGCCGCCAACCGGCTGGATGGCGGAACCGGGGCCGACACCATGGCTGGCGGCGCAGGCGATGATGTCTATGTCGTGGATGATGTGGGCGACACGATCACCGAGACAGTTGGGCAGGGCACCGACCGCTTGGAAACGGCGCTGGCTGCCTACACCCTGGGCATCAACCTGGAGCATCTGACCTACACGGGCAGCGGTGATTTCACCGGTACCGGCAACGCCGCCGCCAACAGCATCACCGGCGGCGCCGGCAATGACACGTTGGATGGCGGGGCTGGTGCCGACACCCTGGCCGGCGGGGCCGGTAACGACTTCTACATCATCGATGACAGTGCGGATGTCATCAGCGAAGGGGCCGGCAACGGCGTCGATACCGCCCAGGTCGCCGCCGCCAGCTACACCCTGTCGGCCAATGTCGAGGCCATGACCTTTACCGGCAGCGGTGATTTCACCGGTACCGGCAACGCCACCGCCAACAGCATCACCGGCGGCACCGGCAATGACACGTTGGACGGCGGGGCTGGTGCTGACACGCTGGCCGGCGGGGCCGGGGCGGATCGCTTTGTCGTCGATGACGGGGATATCGTCGCAGATTTCAGCTCCGCCGAAGCTGACAAGCTGGATCTGACCAGCTTGGATGCCGACAGCGGCACCGCCGGTATCCAGTCCTTTATCTGGATCGACACTACCGCCTTCTCCGGCGTGGCGGGTGAACTGCGCTGGGTTGTCGCGGGCAGTGACGTCAAGCTGCTGGCCGACCGGGACGGCGACGGCGATGCCGATCTGGAGGTCACACTTACGGGCGTGGCCAGCATCTCAAATGCCGAACTGGTACTCTGACTGTGACCGTGAGGGTGGGACACCGTTCCCACCCTCAAAAATCCACTTGAATGGCGCTGGGATTTCCGGCGCCAAAGGTTTGTGAGTGACGCCGCCATCGCGGAGCGCCCACGGCATCACGATGGCGTTGTTCGGCCTTCATGACGGTCCGGAACAGATAACCCACCTCTTCAACTGAGGAAACGCCGCGATTGGCTCGGCAGTGGCATCAGGCAGAGGTCACGCTTGCCGAACAGGCGGTAACGATTGTCAGCGAGCCGATCATAGAGCCAATCGGTCAGTCTGGCCGGCAACAGGCCAAACAACTTTAGCCACGACCAAGGGGCCCGCAACCGTCGGGCCAGACGGAATGCTGCCACCGATCGCAGGAAAACTACGCCATCATCGATATAGACAAAGCTGTTGGTCAGGTGTGGCATGCCAATGGCTTCCAGTACCGCCCTGCCCAGCGGTGACTGTATGGCCGTGAACAGGATTTCATGGTCAGCCTCCGTCGCCAGGATGAAGCGCACCGACCCGTTACACAGGTTGCATACCCCATCGAACAGGCAGGTCGGCCCACGCAACAGCCGCTCCAGAATGGCGGGGTCAGGCATGGCGTTGTTAGCATCGCTCATCGCAGGCCCATCCTGTCCATTTTCTTCAACAGGCCGACACGCGACAGCCCCAGAAGCTTGGCCGCATGGGTGTGGTTATGCCCCGTTTCTTCAAGCGCTTGAATGATAAGCCGACGTTCCAGCACCGCCACCTCCTGCTCAAGCGTGCGGCGGCCCGTCACGCCGTTATCCATGACCGGGACCGCCATCTCCCCGCTCTCCGCGAACGCCAAATCAGCCGCGTCCAGCAAAGGCTCTCCGGCCTCGCCTGGGCCTGCCAGGGCGGCAGCGCATTCCACCAAGGCCCGCAACTCGCGCACATTGCCGCGCCAGTCGCGGTCGACCAGCCAGTCCAGCGCACTCTGGGTGAAACGGCCCACCCCACCCGATGCCCGGCGCAGGAACAATGTGGCCAACACGGGCACATCCTCAGGTCGTTCCGACAAAGGCGGGGTGCGCAGCACCATGCCTTTCAGCCGGTAGTATAGATCCTCACGAAAGGTGCCCTCCCCAACCATCGCCTCAAGGTCGCGATGGGTGGCGGCGACGGTGCGGACATCGGCCTTGCGCGTCTCCCGTCCGCCCACCGGCTGATAGGTGCCCTCCTGAAGGAAGCGCAGCAGCTTTACCTGCATGGGTGGCGACATCTCCCCCACTTCGTCCAGGAACAGCGTGCCGCGATGGGCGGTTTCGATCAGCCCCGGCCGGTCGGCATGAGCGCCGGTGAAGCTACCCCTCAAATGGCCGAACAGCTCACTTTCCAACAATTCGGCGGGTATGGCGCCGCAATGAACGGTAACAAAGGGCTGGTCACGCCGGGAACCGCCATCATGCAGGGCCCGCGCCACCAGCTCCTTACCGGTCCCGCTAGGCCCCAGCACCAAAACAGGAAGCTGCGTCGGCGCGATACGGCGGACCAGATCACGCAGACGGGCCAGGGCGGTACTGGTCCCGACGATGCCCAGATCATCGCTTGTCCCCGCCACTGCACGCAGGCGTCGCAGTTCCGCCGCCAACCTCCCGCGTTCCAGACCCCGCGCGACCACAACCCGCAGCAGGTCGGGGTCCAGCGGCTTGCCCAGGAAATCCCAGGCGCCTCGCTCCACCGCCTTCAGGGCCAGCGCATGGTCGGCATGACCGGTGATCACCACCACGGGTGCCGGCGCGAAACCGGAGATCAGTTCCAATCCCGCCACGGGGTCGTGGTGCGGCGGCATGGACAAGTCCAGCAAGACCAGGTCAGCCGGCTGCCGCCGGAAGGCGGTAAGCGCCGCCTCCCCGTCGCCCGCCACCTCCACCTCATGACCGGCACCGCGCAGCCATGCGGCACCCAGGCGCTGAAAGGCCGGCTCGTCATCGACCAGAAGAATGCGCGACGGGTTCATACCCGGTTCTCCATGTTATCAGGAAAGGCCAGGGTGAGGCAGGTTGACCAGCCGGAACGGTCGCCCAGCGTGACCGTTCCACCATGAGCTTCCATGATGCGGGCGACGATGGCCAACCCCAGACCTGTGCCACCGGGCCGGCGCGAAACGAAGGGCTGGAACAGCCTGTCGCGGATATCAGGCGGAACACCGGGCCCATCATCGCAGACATGGATGCGCACGCCATTCCGCACCCGTTCTGCCACTACAGCCAGGCGCTGGCCATAGGCGGCGGCGTTCTCCAGCAGATTGACCAACACCTGACGCAACCGGCGGGGATCGGCCTGAACGGCCAGTTCCGGGTCGATATCAGTCTCCACCTTCAGGCCCGGCAGCCCGGACAAGGCCAGCGCCACCGCATCCGCCACCGACAAGGTGCTGGGTTCCAGCCGGGTAGTACCGGCATAATCCATGACGTCGCGGACCAGCATTTCCATGCGGCCCACCTGCTCGGCAATTTCCACGCGCACCTCCGGGGGGGCACCGGTGGCAGCCATGGTGATGATGTTCAACGGGTTGCGCAGATCATGGGCCACTGTGGCGGCCAGTTGACCAAGCTCGGCCAGCCGCGCTTCCCTCTGGCGTTCCCGCTCAACCCTGGCCAGCGCCTCGGCCCGGTCCAGCCGTCCCGCCGCCTCGGCCAGGCAGCCGGCGAACAGGCCCGCCGCATGACGGGGTCCAGGCGGGGCATCGTCCCAGCCGACCAGATCGCAGCGCCAGCCCTGCACATCCCGCGACAGAGCCAGGGCTGGCACCGACCCGTCCGCTTCCGCCAGCCGAACGGTAACCGGCAGACCCAGGCGCCCACTGATCAGCGCGGAAGCAAGGTCCAACAGTGCCGGCCAATCCGCTGGCCCTGCCAAAGCCTCCCGCCAGTTCCCCAGATCAACCGCCGAAACTTCCCCACCCGGAAAGACCAGACGATCCGCAATGGAACGGAACGGTTTCCAGATGGCCAGCGTGATGAAGGTCACCGCCGTCATCAGCAGCCACGTCTCTAACCCCGCAAAGGGGGTGCCCGCCGCCAGCGGCAATGCCATCACCAGCGCCGCCGCCGCCGCCATTAATCCCATCAGCAGCAACCAGACCAGCATGCGCCGGGCCCAGAGGTTCACATCCATCAACTGATAGCGCAGGATGCCATAGACCAGCGCCACCGAGTAGAGCGGTAGCCCCAACATGGGCCAGGGGAAAGCATCAATGCCCAGGGGTGCAAAGGCGAAACCCGTTAGGCTGATCAGGCCGATCAGGCTGGAACAGCAGATGGCCGCCGCCTGACGCCGCCGCAGCCCTGTGAGGTCCAGCCAGCCCTTGAACAGCCGCAGATGCCCCGCAACTGACAGCAATCCGCAGACACTGATCACCACCCAACCCGCAGTGCTGGGAATGAAGACACCACGGAAGTCACGCCACGCCACCACCTGCCCTGGATCAACAATCAGGCCCAGCATTGTCGCCGCCACCGCCAGGCCATAGGCAACGCGGACAAGTGGCCCTGTTGCACCACAGCGCACGAAGGCCAGGACCAGGTGCACGAACACAGCAGAGGGCAGCGGCGACAGCGCCAGCAACATGCCGACCACCCTGTCGCTGGCCGGGCCGAATATTGGCGGAAGGGCCTGCCCACCACTCCAGGCCGCCACACCAGCAAGGAACAGGGCGAGCAGCCGCGCACCCGGCACCGGGGCGGCTTTCAACAGCAGCAGCAGGGCCAGACCAATGCCGGCCAGCGCCGACAGCGCCAAAGCGCTGACATAGAACAAGGTTGGGGTGGTCATGGCTTCTGTAAACATCGTTGACAGCATCCTATCAGGAACTGTTTAGGCCGTTAACGCCGCTACCGCCCCGCACGGGACCGAAAGCGCCGGAATCCGGCCTTCACACCGCCGATACAGCACATGGCATGCCAATCGCAATAAGGGTCACAGGCGCACCTGCCGGTGGCGCCGATACTGATGGAACGGAGATTTGCCATGGCATCGCTTTCCCTGACCCTGATGGGGTGGTTCATCACGCTGACCCTCTCCTCCATCGCCGCTGCGGCCTTGTGGCGACCTCTGCTGGTGCTGCTGGGCGATCTGTGCGGCACCGAACAACGGTCTCGCTTCTGGACTATCTGGTCGGTGGCGATGGTGATCCTGATACCAATGCTGGCGGTTTCCGCGGTCGATCTGAACGGCGATGCCGTGCGCGTGCTGCGCGGCGTGGTGTTCTATGCCGTGGGTGGCATCGTAGCGGCCTTGCTGGGCATGGGTTATGCCATTTGGACGCGCACGCCGCGCGGTACCGATCTACCGATACGACGCGAGGTGATGTGATGCGTATTCTAATCATCGGTGCCGGCGGCTTCGTCGGCCGGCACCTGCTGGCAAGGCTGATAGGGGGGGATGACACGGTCATCGCGGCGGGCCGCAATCCCGACCGGTTGCGCCGACTATTTCCCGATGTACCCGTCCTGGCATGCGACATGGCCCACGACAATGCCGCCGATTGGTATCCAAGGCTGAACGGCATCGACACCGTCATCAATCTGGCCGGCCTGATCCGCGATAGGGATGGTGGCTTTGATGCCGTGCATGCAGAGGGCGCCAAAGCCCTGTTCGATGCCTGCCTGGCTGCCGGTGTCCGCCGCGTGATCCAGCTCTCGGCCCTGGGTGCCGACGACACGGGGATCAGCCGGTACCACCAGAGCAAGAAGGCGGCGGACGATCATCTGGCCGCCCTGGACCCGACCGGCCACCGCATGGATTGGGCCATCCTGCGCCCTTCGCTGATCATCGGGCGCGGCGGGGCCAGCACGGAGATGTTTGCTGCGCTCGCCGCCACCCCCCTGCCCCTGCGTCTGGGTCCCGGTAAATGGCGGGTGCAACCGATCCATGTTGACGATGTCATCGAAATGATCCTGGGCCTGCTTCACCGCGCGAAGCCCTTCGCCCGCCGGCTGAATCTGGTGGGGCCGGCACCGATGACGACGGACGAGGTCACCTTGACGTTGCGCCGCTGGCTGGGCCTGGACCCCGCCCCTTTCATCGCCGTACCCGCCGCATTCCTGACGCTGGGCGCGGTGCTGGGGGACCGGTTCGGTCTGGGACCTGCATCGCGCGATAGCCTGACCATGCTGAAGGCCGGCAATGTCGGTGATGACGGACCGATGCGCGACGTCATGGGCAGGCCGGCACACGCCTTGCCCGTGGCGCTGGCCCGGCATCCGGCAATGCCGGCGGACCGCTGGCGGGCGCGTTTGCTGCCGCTGGCCATGCCTCTGCGACTGCTGCTGGCGGCAATCTGGATCTGGACGGGCATCGTCTCGCTGGGGCTTTATCCGGTGGCGGACAGCTACGCGCTGCTGGCACCACTGGGGCTGACAGGGCTCTCGGCCGGCATGGCGCTCTATACGGGAGCGGCGCTGGACCTGGCTCTGGGGCTGGCCCTGCTCTGCCGATGGCGTCCAATGGTGGTGGGGGCCATGCAACTGGCCCTGATGGCCGGGTACACAATCCTGATCAGCCTGTATCTGCCCGACCTCTGGCTGCACCCGTTCGGGGCGATCACGAAGAACCTGGCTGTCGCCGGCGCCACGCTGGCCATGATGGCGATGGAGGCTGAAAATGGATGACTACATCCTGCTGAAATATGTCCATATCCTCAGCTCGACGCTGCTGTTCGGCACGGGCCTGGGGACGGCCTTTCATGGCTGGATGGCCAACCGGTCGGGCAACCTGTCAGCAACCACCGTGGTCAACCGCAATGTCGTCCGGGCCGACTGGCTGTTCACGGCACCAGCCGTCATCGTGCAGCCGATCACGGGCGTCTGGCTGGCCTACATCACGGGATACCCAATGGATAGCGGCTGGCTGCTGGCCGCCATCCTGCTCTACCTGCTGGTGGGTGCCTGCTGGCTGCCCGTGGTCTGGCTACAGATCCCGATGCAGCACCTGGCCGAGGCAGCACTGGCCGCCGGCACGGACCTGCCACGGCTCTATCACCGCTATGCCGCCATCTGGTTCGCCCTGGGCTGGCCCGCCTTCGTCGGCGTACTCATCATCTTCTATCTGATGATCGCCAAGCCGGAGTTGTGAGCCATGACCACGCATGATGCTCCTCTCTTCCGTCGCCTGCTGGGTCCGACCATGGACCTGTTGCCCAACCCCGTCCGTGATGTCCATGATGGGCAAGGCCGTCTGGAACTGTCAGGTCTGGCGCAGATCGATGTAATGCCGGGACTGCTCCCCGGGCTAATCTGCGCCCTGATGGGATTGCCCAGGCCCGGACGGAACGTGCCGGTCACGGTGATCTTCGACCGCACGCCCACGGTCGAACATTGGCACCGCCGCTTCGGCGACCGTGTCTATGCCAGCAAACTCACCGCCGGCACAGGGGCCGAAACGGGCCTGCTGGTCGAGCGGATGGGCATGATCACCAACGTCTTCCGTGTCGGGGCAACTGCAAGCGCCCTGCATCTGACGGTGGTGTGTTGCCGTTTCATGGGCATGCCGATGCCCGGCTGGCTGGCGCCGCGTTGTGCGGTGGTGGAACGGCAAGAGGACGGGAGTTTCACCTTCGATATTCCGATTGATTTGCCGTGGCTGGGGCGCCTGATCCATTATCGCGGGGGACTTGCCAGCGCTAAGAACCGTCACGATTTGGTCTAAGGGTGCGGTTGTTGGTAAGAGGTGCCGATAAACCCACCGGCTCCCGTCCTATGACTACAGGAGCAGTCCGGCACTGGTGGTACTGGCGAGGGTGACTATCATCTCTGCAACGTCATCGCCGTGCCATCCCACCACGCCGCCAGCAGCCATTCATATGGTCCGAAATATCCCGGCACCGTTGCCGGGCGGCGCAGTCTTTGATTATAGATCAGATAATGGTTCTTCAGATAGCGCCAGGGCAGGACGTAGTAATGGTGCATCAGCACCCGGTCCAGCGCGCCGGCCGCCGTCTGCACCTGTTCGGGCGTCTGCGCCTCCTGCAGGGTGCGCAACAGGGCATCAACGACCGGCGATTTGACGCCCGCTATATTCTCTGATCCCTTGATATCCGCGTCGGCGCTGTTGAAATTCCGCCATAGTTCAGGTGCTGGGTCGCGGGCCTTACGCAGGGCGATGGATGTGAAGTCGAACTGGAAACTGCGCAGTTTTTGCCGATCCACGGTCGGGTCAGCCACACGCCGGGTCAGTTGCACACCCAACTTTGTCAGGTTCAGGTAATAGGCATCCAGCAGCACATTGCCGTTGCCGCCCGTCACCTCCAATGTGAACGGCTCCCCCTTCCCGTTGCGCAAGACCCCGTCGACATTGCGCCAACCCGCATCGGCCAGCAACTCCATCGCCTGGGCCAGATTGGCACGCAGACCGCCTGGCCTGTCCGTGCGTGGCAGATTGACCATGGGGCCGAACACGGTGGGCGGCAGCTGGTCTCGAAATGGCTCCAGCAGGGCCAGTTCCGCCGCACTGGGCCGCCCCTGCGCCGCCAAGTTTGAATTGGCGAAGAACCCGTCCTGACGTTCAAACTCGCTGTCAAAGATCATGCGGTTCAGCCATTCCCAGTCATAGGCCAGGAACAGCGCCTGTCGCACCCGAATATCTTGAAATCGCGGCTGTCGTAGGTTCAGGACATAGCCGCTCATCGGCGACAGGGACCCGTTGGGCACCTTCTCCTTGATCAACTCCCCCTTCTCAAACCGCTCCCCGATAAACTGACAGCACCAGTAGCGCATGCGGGTTTCATTGAAAAAGTCGAAGTCGCCGGCGCGTAAGGCAGCGACCTGCGTGTCGACATCCTTGTAAAGCTTGTAGACAACCTGATCGAAATTATAGCCGCCGCGCCGTGTCGGGATATTGTTCCCCCAATAGGAAGGGTCACGGCGATAGATGATGGACAGCGGATTTGCCCGTTCGATCCGATAGGGTCCGCTGGTGATCGGCTCCTCAAGCCGCAGATCGGCGAAGTCTGTGCGCGTGCCATCGGGCTTCAAACCCCATTTGGGGGAGAAGACGGGCAGGCTGCCGGCGACAAAGGAAAGGTCGCGACCGGGGCGGGCGAATTCGAACCGCACCACCCGACTGTCCACCACCAGGACCCGTTTTATCTCCGCAAAATAGGATTTGAAACGCGGGCTCGCCTGTTTGGAGGTCAACGTGTCGAAGGAATACTTGACGTCCGCTGCTGTAACCGGGTCCCCATTGTTGAATCTTGCCTTGGGATGCAGGCGGAACTCCACCCAGCTGAAATCCGGGGCCAGATTGATATCGTCCGCCAGCAGACCATACTGGGTATTGACCTCATCCAGGCTGTTGACCGTCAAGGTCTCGAACATCAACTCCAACGGGCCGGGCGCCAGCTTTCCCTTCAGATTGAAGGGGTTGAACTTATCGTAACTGCTGTGCTGCGCGATCAGAGACAGGGTGACGGACCCACCTTTTGGCGCGTCTGGATTGACATAGTCAAAATGGCTGAAACCGGCCTTGTATTTCGGCTCCCCGAACTGGGCGACGCCATGGGCGGCCAGTGCAGAGGGCGCGAGTAACAGGCTGGCAAGCAGGGCCGCGACAAGGCGCTTCATGGTGATGACCTACAATGACGCCTGGATAAGGCTCTGCGTATAGGGATGCTGGGGGGCGGCAATGACCTGTTCAGTGTCTCCATCCTCGACAATTTCACCGTCCTTCAGGACATAGACCCGATGGGCCAGGGCGTTGATCACCGACAGATCGTGGCTGATCAGCACATAGGCCAGGTTGTACCGGTCCTGAAGACGGCGCAGCAGGTCCAGCACCTGGTTCTGGATCGAAACATCCAGGGCCGATGTCGGCTCGTCCAGGATCAGAACGGCAGGCTCCAGGACGATGGCGCGAGCAATGGCAATACGCTGGCGCTGCCCACCGGAAAATTGATGCGGAAAGGCATGCAGGACATTCTCTGACAGGCCCACTTCCTCCAGCACCCGCACGATGCGTGCCCGCCGCTCCTCCGACGTCAGATGCGGGAAATGCAGTTCCAGCCCCTCCCCCACCGTCTGCTCCACGGTTCGCTTGGGCGACAGTGATCCGAACGGGTCCTGGAACACCACCTGCAAGCGGGCGCGCAGCTTGCGCCGATCCGGCTTTGACCGCGCCGCAATGGGAAGACCGTCAAAGATGATCTCGCCTGCATGCGGACGAACCAAGTTCAACAGCGCCTGGGCCAGGGTGGATTTGCCCGACCCGCTTTCCCCCACGACGCCGATGGTCTCCCCGGCCCGCAGGCGAAGGTCGGCGCCGGCCACCGCTACGAACCGCCCCTGGCCCAGCCAGCCGCGCCAGCCGGGTAGCGGTCTGGCATATTCAACCCGCAACCCCTTGGCATCCAGCAGGATGGGGGCGTCAGGGGCCAGCGGCTTTACCTGACGCACGGGCTGGCTGTTCAACAACCGGATCGTGTAGGGATGCTGCGGTGTGGTGAAAATCGCCTCCGTCGTCCCCTCCTCCACCTTGCGACCGCGTTCCATCACCGCTACCCGCTGGGCAAAGCGGCGGACCAGATGCAGGTCGTGGGTGATCAACAGGATGGCCATTGGCCGGCCCTTGGCCGCCTCCTCCGCCTGCAAGTCCAGCAGCAATTTGACGATGCGCGCCCGTACCGTAGGGTCCAACGCCGTCGTCGGCTCATCCGCGATCAACAATTTGGGTCTGCAGGCCAGCGCCATGGCGATCATGGCGCGCTGCCGCTGCCCACCGGAAAGCTGGTGCGGATAACTGTCGATCCGCCGCTCCGGCTCGCGCACGCCGGTGCGGGCCAACAACTGGATGGCCTTGCTGCGCGCCTGCTGTGGCGACAGCCCTTCGTGCAGGGTCAGCGTCTCCACGATCTGGCTGCCAATGGTGAAAAGCGGGTTCAGGGCCGTCATCGGCTCCTGAAAGATCATGGCGATGTCACCGCCCCTTATCTGGCGGATTTCCGTTTCCGGCTTGCTCAAAAGCTCCTGCCCCTCCAGCCGGATCGACCCGCTGATGGTTGCATGGGCGGCAAGCCGCAGGATCGACAGGGCCGTGACGGTCTTGCCCGATCCACTTTCCCCGACCAGCGCCAGCCGTTCACCCGGATGCACCTCCAGCGACAGCGCCTCGACCGCCGGCTTGGCCGCAAAGCGAATGCTGACATCGGTCAGCGACAGCAAGGGCAGCGTCATCACGCACCACCCCGACCGCGCGAGTGGGTGTTGAGTGCGGCACGCAACGCTTCCCCGATGAAGGTCAGCAGCAGCATGGTGCCGACCAGAACCGTGAAGGCCGACAGCGAAATCCACCAGGCGTCCAGGTTTTCCTTGCCCTGCAACAGCAGGCGACCCAGCGACGGCGCATTGGTCACACCGAGCCCTAAGAAATCCAGGCTGGCCAGCGCCATGATGCCCGCCGACATGCGGAACGGCAGATAGGTGATGACGGGCGTCAGGCTGTTGGGCAGGACATGACGGAACATGATCTGCCAACTGGACAGGCCCAGGGCGCGGGCCGCCTTCACATATTCAAGCTGCCGATTGCGCAGGAACTCCGCCCGCACATAATCCGATACATGCACCCAGCCGAACAGGGTCATCAGGACAAACAGCAGCAGGAAACTCTGCTGGAACAGGCTGGCGAAGATGATCAGGAGATACAGTTCCGGCATCGCCCCCCAGATTTCGATCAGGCGCTGGGCGAACAGGTCAATCTTGCCCGCGAAATACCCCTGGATGGCGCCGATCAGGATACCCAGCGCCGTCCCGAAAATGGTCAGCGCCAGCGCGAAGGTGACAGAGATGCGGAAGCCATAGATCAGCCGCGCCAGCACATCATAGCCAACGGGATCGGTGCCCAGCACATTCTGGTCATTGGGCGCACCCGGATGGTGGATGGCGGGGGAGTAATAGGCCAGCGTGTCGAAACCATAGGGGTTCAGCGGATAAAGCGCAAAATTGCCATCCCTGTTCAGCCGGTCGCGAATATAGGGGTCCAGATAGTCGGTCGTGATGGGCAGATTACCGCCGAATGTCGCCTCCGGATAATCCCGCACCAGGGGAAAATAGAACTCGCCACCATAATAAACGACCAGCGGCTTGTTGTTGGACACCAGTTCCGCGCACAGGCTGAACGCGTAAAGGCTGGCGAAGATGATCAGGCTGACATAGCCCAGACGGTGGCGCTTGAACGCCTGCCACCATGTCGCAGGTTTCGCGCGGGTCTGGATGGCCGGGCGATGGGTGCTTCCGCCAAATAGCGGGGCCGTGGTCACCGGCGACAGGTTGATGTCGGGCGCGCTCATCGCTCAAGCCTCCTGGGCGTCGTATTTGATGCGGGGATCGGCCAGCACATAGGCGATATCGCCCAGCAGCTTGATGATCAGCCCTACCAGCGTGAAAAGGTAGAGGGCACCCAGCACCACGGGGAAATCCCGGCTGACAATTGATTCATAAGAAAGCAGCCCCAGCCCATCGAGGGAGAATAGGCTCTCGATCAGCAGGCTTCCCGTGAAGAAGGCGGAAATGAAGGTGATGGGAAACGCCGTGATCATGGGCAGCAGCGCATTGCGCATTACGTGCTTCCACAGGATGGTCCGTTCCGACAATCCCTTGGCCCGCGCCGTCAGGACATACTGCTTGCCCAGTTCATCCAGGAACGTGTTCTTCGTCATCAATGTCTTGATGGCGAAATTGGACACGACCGATGCCGTCACGGGCAGGGTGACATGCCAGAGATAATCCAGCACCTTGGCACCCGGTGACAGGCTGTCCCAATTCTCCGATACCAGACCGCGCAGGGGGAAAATGTCCCAGAAAGACCCGCCTCCGAACAGCACAATCAGCAGCACGCCCAGCACGAAGCCCGGCACTGCATAGCCGAACAGCACCAGCACCGTCGTCGCCACATCAAACCGCGACCCCGCCCTGACCGCCTTGGCCACCCCCAGGGGGATGGAGATCAGGTAGGTCAGGATAAAGGTCCAGGTGCCCAGCGCCACTGATACACCCAGCTTCGACTGGATCAGGCTGGCCACGCTTTCGTTGCGGAAATAGCTTTCACCCAGGTCGAAGCGCAGGAAATTGCCGACCATCAGGACGTAACGCTCAAGCGGCGGCTTGTCGAACCCATAGAGCTGGGTCAGTTGCTCGACTTGCGCCGCGTCGATACCCTTGCGCCCGCTATAGGTCCATCCCCCCTCTGCCGGGCCCCCATCGGCCCCGCCCCTGGCAGTGGCATGGTCCATCTCACCCAACGCATGTTCCACCGGCCCGCCGGGCACGAACTGCGTCACCAGAAAGGTGAAGGTCAGCACGCCCAGCAGGGTTGGGATCATCATGAACAGGCGTTTGATGATATAGGGCCACATGGCGATGCCTCGGTAGCTGCAGCTCACGCCGGGGCGTAATCACCGGCAAACGCACGGGCGCGTTCCAGAAGGCCGGTGCGCTTCCACTGAAGGTCCAGGGCACCGGGCGTATAGACCTGCGCCCCGCCGATCTGTGCGGCGATGGCCTGCAGGCGGGCGCTTTCCTCGATCAGCAGGATCAGTTGCGCCGTCTTCAGGATGCCTTTGCCCCAGAAGTTGGCACCACCATTGCTTTCCAGCAGGGCCGGCGGCGGGGCCAGTTCGGGATGCTTATCCAATCGTTCGCGCACGACATCCAAAACCGTGCGGGTACGCTCCAGATGGTTGGGGATCTCGCGGGCCAGCAGGTGGCGCTGCGCCGCGACATACAGGATCGGGAACGGCTTGTGCGACAGCGACCAGGCTGCCAGATGCGGCGTATGGGCGTGGATCAGCGTATCCGCCTCCAGCCGCTCTTCCGACAGGATATGATCTTTATGGTCGGAGAATTTGGAGATGCTGATCTTTACCTCTTTGTCGCGGGTCCAGGGCGACGGGAACCGCACCGACAGCAGCGTGTCATGACCCGGAATGCGGTGCGCGATATTGAAGATCAGGCTGGCGGTCAGGGTGCCGCTGTCCTTCAGGAATTCGAAGGCGAAGGCAGCATCGGTCTTGGCCTGGGCCACATATTCGGACAGTTCGACATCAGTCAGGGTATTGGACATGGTGTTTCTCCGTTATTCAGCCGCGACAGCGCGGCCCGTGTTGTGATTGGCAGGACGCGGCAGGTTCAAATGCTCGCGCAGGGTGGTGCCCTCATACTCGGTCCGGAAAATGCCGCGCCGTTGCAGTTGTGGGATCACCAGATCAACAAAGTCGCGCAGACTGTCGGGCAGCAGCGGCGGGATGAGGTTGAAGCCATCGGCCCCGTCCTTGACGAACCAGTCCTCAATCTGGTCGGCGATCTGTTCCGGTGTGCCCAGCAGCACACGGTGGCCGCGCACCACGTTGAAGCGCAGGATCAATTGCCGGATGGACAGGTTCTCGCGCCGGGCCAGCGTCAAAAGCTGCTGCCAGCGGCCCTTGCCATTGGCGGGTTCGGGCAAGTCGGGCAAGGGTCCGTCCAGGTCGTAACCGGTCAGGTCATGTCCGCCCAGTTCGATGGGGCCGGTGAAATTCACCGATGCCTGCAGCGCCTCGAATTTGTCGCGGGCTTCCTGCCCGCTGGACCCGATGGCATAGGAAAGGCCGGGTGTGATTTTCAGATGGTCCGGGTGTCGGCCATACTTGGCCAGGCGTCCCTTCACGTCCCGGTAATAGGCCTGGGCATCCTCCAGGAACTGCGCCGACGCATAGATGACTTCGGCATATTTCGCGGCGAATTCCCGACCCGTGTCGGAATTGCCGGCCTGGACGATGACGGGATAGCCTTGGATAGGCCGGGCAATGTCCAGAACCGTATCGACCTTGAAGAACCGGCCCTGATGATTAACGGGATGCACCGATGACGAGTTCAGGAAGATGCCGGTTTCCTTGTCCGGATGATCAAAGGCGCCGTCATCGTAGCTGTCCCACAGCCGGCGGGTGACGTCGATGAACTCCCCCGCACGGGCATAGCGCTCCGCATGCTCCAGCGGATTTTCAACACCAAAGCTTTTGCCCGCCCCGTCCGAAAGGGACGACACCACATTCCAGCCAATGCGACCGCCCGATAGATGGTCCAGCGAGGCAATGCGGCGGGTAAGGTTGAACGGCTCATTAAAATTGGTGTTCACCGTGACGACGATGCCGATCCTGTCCGTTATCGCAGACAAGGCACCGGCCAGGGTCAGCGGCTCGAACCCCTGCCCCGCCGGACGCCGCCCGGCACCACGCACATCGGCCCCGCCGTTACCGACAAAATCGGCGAAAAACACGGCGTCCAGCTTGCCGCGTTCCGCCGTCTTCACCTGCTCGGCCCAATAGGCGAAGGATGGGTTGCCGCCGCCCGGCGATTGCGGCTGTCGCCATGCGCCGGGATGGTGCCCATGGCGGGTCAGGAACACATTCAGGACCAGTTGGCGCTTCTGCGGGGCCATGGCGGCATCCTCGGGGGATCGGCGCGCACGACATCATACGCCCGCCAGGGTCGCCGATTGCGCGCCGCGATGTGGTGATTTCAGGGGTTCGATCGGGAAATGGACCGCTGTGACACTGTTCTTTCCTGATGAAGGGAGTGGACCATATCACAGCGGCCTATGTCAATATATTAGACGTTATGTTGTCAAATTGGACAAATACGCCGTGTAGAATATCGCAGCCGCAGGGTCACTCCGCCGCGATGGCCCGCGCCACCAGCCGTTCGGCCTCGGCCAACGGCCCCTCGACGATCCAATCCTGAATGTCGAAATCCGCTGCCAGGAAGCCCCAGTCGCGCAGGAAATTCTTCTGCGCTTCCAGTCCTGCGACATAGTCGGCGGTAAGGCGCGGGCGCAAGGATGTGGCCAGCTTGGGGAAGGTCGCTGCCGTGATGGCGGCACCAACCTTGGCATCCTCTTCCGCAATGGCGGCAATGGCCCCGTCCGGATTCGCCACCGCCCAGTCCGACGCCCGCAGCAGCACCGACAGGTAGCGGACCACCAGATCAGGATGGCTGTCCAGGAACTGGCGATGCACCGTCACGGGGCGTGGTGTGCCATTATTGATGCGCTTGAACGGGTCCGGCACATCGGTCAGGCGGATCAGTTCGCGCAGATGCGGCTGCCGATCCTGTGCCAGCTTGTAGCCAGAGGCCTGCCGCAGGAACACCGCATCCACACGACCGGTGGCAAGGGCCGCCAGTTCCGCCGAACCTGACGGTCCGGGACTATCCCCCGCCGCCCGGTCGATGATGACATCGACAAACTCAACGTCATCACGCCCCAGCCCCACCAGCGACAGGGCATTGGCAAAACCGTGGAAATTGGCCCCGCGCTGGAAATCGATGGTGCTGCCCACATATTTGGGCATGGCCAGCCGCTTACCCTTCAACTGCGACAACTCACGAATGGCACTGTCGGCGCAGACCACCACGGACTGGAATTCATCCACCCACGTGATGCCCAACACCACCGTATCGGCCCCCCGCGCCCGCGCCCAGATGGGCGGGATATTGCCGCCTTCACGGAACATGGAGGTGATGGAATGGTCATAGTGGCTTTCGCGTACCGACCGTTCATTGCTGTCACGCAGCGAATGCAGGGTGACCTCCGCCGGATCGAACTCCGCCGCCAGCCATCCTTTCTGGATGGCCAGGGTGGAGGCGGTGGCCCCGCCGCAGCGTGTGTACCAGATATCGACAGGTGTCTTGCTCATGGTGCTGCTCCTTGGGGACAGGGCCGTATAGGTCACGGCTCAGAAACGGGCGGTGACGGTGCCCAGCACACTGCGCGGCTTGCCATAAAGCTGCGTGCTGTACCCGCTGCTCACCGGCAGGGCGTGGTTCTTGTAGACCTTGTCTGTCAGGTTATTGACCGACAGCTCGAAGGACAGCGTATCCTCGTCATTGACTGACCAGCCGACATGGGCGTTGAACAGGGCAAAGGCCTTTTGGTTCAGCAGCGGGTCGGGTGCCGTGATCTGCGACGCGATGGTCGGGTAGAAGTAATAGCGCGACCGCCAATTGCCATCGACACCATAGGTCAGCGCGCCGCCACCGGGCAGGCCGTGGGTGTAGCTGGCGATGAAGCTGGCCGTATATTTCGACGTGCGCGGCGTCCGCGCACCCAGGATCGTGGCCGTCTGGCCGAAATCCTCGGTATACTCGCTGTCCAGAATGCCGGCGGAACCAGACAGCTGGAAGCCGGGGAACGGCACCGAATTGAACCTCAGCTCAACGCCCTTGATCTCCGCCGCACCGGCATTGCGGAACAGGACCGTGGCGTTGTTGGGCAGCGGGTCGATCTGGGTCGGCACATTCACGACCAGATTCTTATAGTCGTAATAGAAACCGGTCAGGTCGACGGACAGCCGCTTATCAAAGAAGTTGCTCTTGAAGCCCAACTCGTAGCTGTCGATCTTCTCCGGGTTCAGGACATAGATCTGGTTGGCGCGGATAGCGCCGGGGCGCGCGCCGGTCGCGGCCAGGGGTAGGGTCAGGGTCCCCTTGCTGGTGGCCGGGATCAGCACATTGCCGGTGGTGGTGTAGCCGCCCGGCAGCACGCCATGGGCAAAGCGGAGATATGTGCGGAACTGTTCATTGAAAATATACTCAGGCGTGACGTCATAGGTCCAGGAGCTGGTCTTCTGGGTCGCGCGCTCGGCAAAGATCAGATCACGGGGAAGATAGGTAGTGTAATTCACCTGCGGCAGGTTGCTGATGAAGGTGGCCTGGGTGCCCGCAATATTGGCGGCGCTGTAATCCCAATCGAAACTGCTGGTCTCCCGCGACCAGCGCACACCACCCGACAGCTTCAACGCCTCGGTAAAGCTGTAGCCGACATTGCCGAAGCCGGCGAAATTCTTGGTTTCTTGGCGATAGGCGCTGTCGGTGAATTGCGGGCCAGCCCCCCAGGCATTGCCGGTGGAGGTAGCCGATCCCGGATTGCCGCGCACGTAATAGGCCTGCACCGCACGGTTATCCAGCACGCCCTTGAACGCATAAAGCCCACCAAGCCAGGTCAGCGGCCCGTCATCGGTGGATGTGACTCGCAACTCCTCGCTGATCTGCCAGCTGTCATACTGCGTATCCAACTGGCTGAACAGCACGCCATTATTATAAAAGGGGCTGGAAGCCGGGATTGGGGCGGCACCCGTCTCCACATTCTGCTTATTGTCTTCATAGGCGGTGATGGAGGTGATGGAGAAACCCTTGCCGTCCCAGACGATCTTGGCGTTGGTGCCGCGTGCCTTCAGGGTTTCGGGCGTAATGTCGCCCCAATGCGTCTCATCTTCCTGACCAACAACGTAACCGGTCGTATAAACCGACCGCCAGGCCGGCGTAGTGGTCGTAGTGAAGGTGGAGGGCACATAACGGTAGCCCTGCTGCGTGCCAGAGAAATCGCGGCCATGAACGTTCAACTGGATCGACAAATCCTCTGTCGGCTTGAACAGCAGTTGGACACGGCCCGCCACATCGCTGCCACCGGGATGATGACCGCCGGTAAAGGTGTTTTTCTGCCAGCCATCCCAGTCATTGTAATAGAAGGCCGCGCGCGCCGCGACCTTCTCACCCACGACGGGACCGCCGACCGCCCCTTCCAGCTGCTTTTCATCGAAGCTGCCATAGCCCAGCTTGGCATAGCCGTCCTTGCTGAAGCCAGGCGCCGTGGACACGAAGTTGACAGCGCCGGAGTTGGAGTTCTTGCCCCACAGCGTACCCTGCGGCCCGTTCAGAACCTCAACGCGCTCCAGATCGAACAGCGGATAACCCTGATTGGCGATATCGGCGATATAGACATCGTCGTAATAGATGCCCAGCGGGTTGACGGTATTGTTGCCGGTATTGTTGGTGCCGATGCCGCGCACGAACCAGCGGGCGCGCGACGGGCCATGCGGCTGCAACGCCTGGGCATTGGGCACGAACTGCAAGACATCGTTGGTGGTCTTGATCTGCTCGGCCTTCAGCAGGTCATCGCCGGTCAGGACGGACAGGGCCAGCGGCACATCCGATGCCTTCTGCCCACGGCGCTGGGCATAGACGATGATGTCTTCGATGATGCCGGCTTCGGCTACTTCGGTGGCGTCGGCAACCTGCTGGGCCTCGACCTTCTGTTCCTGGGCAAAGGCGGTGGCGGGAATGGCTACCAGGGCCAGGGCGCTGACGGTCTGCAGAAGACGGCGGGAACGGGTCATTATCTTATATCCTTGGAATTCGTTCGTGAGAGGCACACCCGTCCTGCCGGCGCCGACAGGGGGCGCCGCATTTGCTATGGCGGTGCGATGGAATTGGGCTGGTTCGGGGGGACCTTATGGCGGCGCCTTCAACAGCGCGCGTTACCGGCGATCCCCGTTCAACAGTGGTGCAGTGCCCTTGGGGCGATGGCGCACATCACATTATCCTTGATGGCATCCGGGAAAAGGGGCAGACCCGCCGCCTGTTGGCGACACCGGCCCCGCCACCCTCACCTCAGGATGACAGATGCATGTCTAATATATTAGATGATGCGCCGCAATAGCATCTTTGTGGAAAATGTGAAAAATTTATCGGAAACAACAGGCGTATTGTGTTGTTTGAGCCGACAACATATTGGCATCCCATCAGCCACCTGCGCTGTGAGAGGCAGGTTTTGTAACGACACCATCCGCTTGGCAGCAGCTGCACATCTGCTATAATGGACATGCAATGTACAATATAATTGCATTGCGTCTGCTATGTTGCCATTCTTCCCCTCGACACCGCCAAGGCCGAATTGGTGAGCCGCGGCGGTATCCGATGGAGATGGATGATGGTTGAGTTCCACTGGCGCCTCCCCACGCATGGCGACCGCGCCGATGTCTCCCTGCCGTATGATACGCGTGGCGACTGGGGTCCGCTGAAAGCGGGCAACCAGGCGCCCGGTCTGGCGCAGGGCGAACCGGATGGCATCCCCTATCACGATCATCTGCTGGAAATTGCCCGTGCCGCCGAACTGGCTGGCTTTGACGGTGGACTGGTTCCATCCTTCCCCAATACCGACGATCCCTGGGTGATCAGCGCCGCCATCGCGCGCCGGACCAAGACTTTCAAATTCATGATCGCGTTCCAGCCCGCCTGGATCGACCCGGCCTATGCGGCTAAGGCGTCGGCCAGCCTGCAGCGCCTGTCGGGCGGGCGGCTGAATTTCAACATCATCACCGGTGGCGGCGGCCCGTCGCAACTCTGGTGGGGTGACCGTATCGCCCATGATGACCGCTACACCCGCACGACCGAATTCCTGGACGTGTTCAAGGGACTTTGGGACGGCAAACCCTTCAGCTATCAGGGGAAGTTCTTCCAGCTAGAGGATGCGCAGCTGCCCGCCCCGCTGGCAGGCCAGGCCTTCCCCAGCCTCTATTTCGCCGGCTCGTCCAACGCAGCACTGGAAGCACAGGGCAAACATGCCGACTTCAACCTGACCCATATGGAGCCGCTGGAAAACCTGCGCATCAAATTTGACCGCGTGCGCGAGCTGGCCTCCAAGGAAGGGCGCAAGGTGAAACCCGCTGTGCGCTTCAATATCCTGGCGCGGGAGACGGAAGAGGAAGCGTGGGACGAGGTGCGTCGCGCCTGGGCCAATGTTGATTGGGACGAACGTGACCGGCAGTTGAAGGCACGCGGTCGGGGCGACGGCATCGGCTCCCCCCTGCCCCCGCACCTGATCCCGTCGCGCGACAAGGACCCGAAGGATCTTCAGATCGACGGCTTCTTCTCTGGCCTGGGTGTGCTGGGGGGCCAGGGGACGCCGCTGGGCGTCGTTGGTTCCTACGAAACGGCGGCAGAGCGCATCGACACCCTGATCAATCTGGGCGTCGAAGGCTTCATCCTGGCCGGCAGCCCGCACCTGGAAGAAGCTTACCGCATCGGCGAAGAGGTGATCCCGCTCGTCCGTGGCCGCAAGGTGCCGTACGCGGCGGCAGCGGAGTAGGCTTCACGTCTCCCCTTCCCCTCCCCTCATCCCGGCTTTTGCCGGGATGAGGGGAGGGGAAGGGGTGGCATGCGGCTACACATCATTCCCAACGGGGACCATATCATGGCGACCACCAAATCCTTCCTGGCCGCCTCGCCCCTGCTGCGCCTTCTCGCCATTTATCGCGAGATGCCGTTCCGCTTCACCGTCACGGCCCTCCTCTACGCCCTCGTCAACGGCTCCATGGCCTGGCAGCAATGGCTAATCGGCCATGCCGTGGATGAGGTGCGCAACGGTCAGGTGGTGGTGCGGACGGCTGAGGGCGGGCTTGATTTCGACCGCGCCTGGTTCTGGCTGGCGGCCCTGATCGGGCTGGCCGGCGCGCGCGCGGTTGTGCAGTACGGGGCGGGCGTGCTGGCCCTGATC
Source organism: Niveispirillum cyanobacteriorum (assembly GCF_002868735.1). Lineage (GTDB taxonomy): Bacteria > Pseudomonadota > Alphaproteobacteria > Azospirillales > Azospirillaceae > Niveispirillum > Niveispirillum cyanobacteriorum. The sequence goes on from NZ_CP025612.1 coordinate 982,018, forward strand.
ATCGGTCAGGAACTGCTGACCATCATCCGCGAACGCATTCTGGCGCAGGTACAGCGCCTGGACCTGACCTATCACTGGCGGCACGGCATTGGTGAGCTGATCACCCGCACCACGCGCGACAGCGACAAGGTTCGCGACGCCCTTGTCGGCTTCTGGCGACAGGTGGTGGAGACCGGCATGGCGTTGACCGCCTCACTGGCGATCCTGTTCTGGTATGGGCCGACCCTGGGCATTGTGCCATTGCTGGCCATGCTGACCGGCTTGACCATCCTGTTGCACCAGACGGACCGGCTTGTGGCCCTGGACCGTGTGGTGGGGGAAGCCTATGACGCCGTGAACCAGGATCTATCTGAAGGCATCAATGGCGTGCGCGTGGTCAAGGCCTTTGGGCTGGAGGCCACCCGGATCGACCGGTTCCAGACGCAGGTGACCCGCTTCACCGATGCCGCCCGCGATGCCCTTGCCTATGCCACCCGCAACATTCCGGTGCCGCAGACCATCGTGGCCCTTTCCCATGTCTGGGTGCTGGGCTACGGCGCGCTGCTGGTGGGCGCTGATCAGCTCACTGTGGGCGCTCTCGTCGCCGCCCTGCTGGCCGCAAATACGCTGGTTCTGCGGGTGGAAAGCATCGGCACCATCATCCAGACCTTCGCCGATGCCCGCGCGTCCGCCGCCCGCATCTGGGAACTGCTGGATGAGGAGCCGGCGATCCGGTCAGGCGAGCGGCTGCTGGCCTCCGGGCCGCTGGGCCTGCGTCTGGAACGGGTGCGCCTTGCCGCCCCCGGCGGCGGGCGCGACATCCTGACCGACCTGTCGTTCCGCGCGGCACCGGGAGAGATTGTCGCCATTGTCGGTAATACCGGATCGGGCAAAAGCGCCTTGCTGTCCCTGTTGCCGCGTCTGGCCGATATCGATGGCGGCTCCATCCTGGTCGGGACGGACGCGCGTGGCTGGACCGATATCCGCGCCCTGGATACCGGCTCACTTCGCCATAAGGTGCATGTGGTGCCGCAGGAAAGCTTCCTATTCTCCGATAGCCTCGCGGCCAACCTGCGTTTTGCCCGGCCAGAGGCGACCGACGACGAACTGCGCCACGCTCTGGCGCTGGCCGCCGGGGATGAGATTCTCGACCATCTGCCCGACGGGTTCGACACAAAGCTGGGAGACCGGGGTGTCACCCTGTCCGGCGGGCAGCGTCAACGCCTGTGCCTGGCCCGCGCGCTCTTGTCGGGTGCTGCCATCCTGGCTCTGGATGACGCCACCAGCGCCCTGGATGCCGCGACCGAACGGCGGGTGCTGGAGAATATCAAGGGTCTGCGGGACCGGGGTTCGCCCGTCACCCTGCTGATCGTGTCCTCCAAACTATCGACCATCCTGATGGCCGACCGCGTGCTGCTGCTGGCCGGCGGGCGCATCGCGGCCAGCGGCACCCATGACGAACTGTCGAAGGACAGCGCCGCCTACCGTGATCTGATGGGGATCTGACGATGCCACCCAACCGCAGCCTGAAGGCCCTGTCCGATATCGAGATTGAGGAACATCTGGCTAAGCAGTCACTCAACCGATCTATGGCCAGACGCTTGCTGCCCCTGCTGGCCCCTGTCCGCCACCGCATCGCGTCGGTGATCGGGATAGAGGCGCTGCTGGCCATGGCGGTGTTCCTACGCCCCTTCTTCATCGGCTATGTCATCGATCATGGCTTCATTAGAACCGGGGATCATTGGCATACCGAAACCCAGGTCGTTCTCTGGGCCGCACTGGGCCTGTTCGCCACCTGGACGGTACGTTTCGCGCTGGGCGGCCTGTCGCGTTATCTGGCCAGCACGGCGGCCCTTCGCGTGCTGAACGGCCTGCGCATCCAGGTCTTCGCCCATGTGCAGGGGCTGAGCGTGGGTTATTTCGACCGGACCAAGGCCGGCCGTATCATTTCCCGCGTCGACCGTGATGTCGACACACTGGAACCGCTGTTGATCCAGGGGCCGCCGGAACTGCTGTCGGCCCTGCTGCGCTGTGGTCTGGCCGGACTGCTGCTCTGGTCGATCAGCCATGATCTGTTCCTGTCGCTGGCCGCCATGGTGCCCGTGCTGGTGGCCGCCACCTGGCTGTTCAAGCATATCTCACAAAGCCGCTGGACGCGGGTGGCGGAGGCGCGCAGCCGCTTCACGGCCCATCTGGTCGAAAGCGTGTCCGGTGTGCGCCTGATCCAGCAGATGGTGCGTGAACAGGCGAACTGGGAGCGTTATTCCTGGCTGGTGCGGGATTTCTCCTGGGCGCTGGTCAACGGCAATATCAAGACCGGCTGGTTCGCCCCCTTCACGGCCCTGCTGACAACGACCGGCATGGCCATCATGCTAGTGGTCGGCGCGCGCGGCATGGCGCTGGGAGAGATCACGGCGGGGCAATTGGCGCAAAGCTTGTTCTTTGTGTTCCAGTTCCTGGGGCCGTTACAGGAGTTGAACGACCTGTTCGAACGCTACGCCAACGGCTCCGCCTGCGCCCAGCGCATCTTCCTGACCCTGGATACCAAGCCCGACATCGTGGATGCGGATGACGCCATCGATCTTCCCGCCGTGCGCGGCGATGTCGGCTTCCATAATGTCCGCTTCGCCTATGATCCGCGCCGTCCCGAACCGGTGATCAAGGAACTGGACCTGCATATCCATGCCGGTGAGGTGCTGGCCATTGTCGGCCCGACAGGCCACGGTAAAAGCACGCTGGTGCAATTGCTGACCCGTTTTTACGACGCCAATGGCGGGGCAGTGACCATCGACGGCCATGATGTTCGCCGCCTGTCACAGCGCAGCCTACGTCGGCATGTCGGCGTGGTGTTGCAGGATAATGTCCTGTTTGGCGGCACCATCCTGGACAATCTGCGCCTGGCCCGCCCCGACGCCACCGACGCCGACCTGATCGACGCCGCCCGTGACCTTGGGGCCGATGAGGTGTTGGAGGCACTGCCGCTTGCCTACCACACTCCCGTCGGCCCCATGGGCAGCCATTTGAGTCTGGGACAGCGGCAACTGGTCTGTCTGGTCCGGGCCTATATCGCCGATCCGGCGGTGCTGGTGCTGGATGAGGCGACATCGGCCGTGGATGTCCATACCGAACGCCGCATCCAGCGGGCGCTGCGCCGCCTGTGCGAGGGCCGCACTTCGATCATCATCGCCCACCGTCTGGCCACCATCCGCGACGCCGACCGCATCGCCGTCATCCGTCAGGGCCGCGTCGTGGAAATCGGCAGCCACCAAGCCCTGATCGGCGCTGGCGGTGTTTATGCCGGTCTCTACCGGGCTTATGAGGCGAATACGCTGGTGCCGGCCGAGTGAACCTTTGGTCGGGGCACGAGATCGATCGTGCCCCGACCCCGGATTTGCCGTTTTAACCCTTGCACCCAATTGTCTAATATATTAGAAGTTTATTCGTTAAATTATCCAGCCCCTGCATAGCCCTGCCCGCCTCTTCGTCCGCGCCACCGCCGACGTTGCCGGTCGCCCTGTGCCCGCCCTTCAGCCATAAGGAAACACCCATGCCCGATATTCACACCCCGGCCAGCAGCGCCGACGCCGCCACCACCCTGGACAAGATCTGGTTCACCCGCTGCCCCGTGCCCACGGCCACGGGTCTGGCCTATAAGCTGGGCTGGCTGGGCGAAGAGTTCACCGGCGACCAGATCAACCTGGAAACATTGCAGGAAACCGGACAGCATGAGCTTCGCCGCCATCATTACGACCATGCCCTGACCTCGCTAATCCGGGAGGGCGGCAATATGTTGGCGCTGGGCGCACGGGCGCAGGGCGCGCCGACCCGCCTGATCGGCCTGACCTGGATCGATGAATGGCAGTCCATCCTGGTCCGCCCCGACAGTGGGATCACGGAGCCGAAGCACCTGAAGGGCAAGCGCCTGGCCCTGCCCTCCTACAATGACAACCCGATCCCCGACCATGTGCGTGGCACCTCCATCGCGCGTGGCATGTCCCTGCATGGCTATAAGGGTGCCTTGTCGTTCGCGGGCCTGACCTTCGACGATGTGGAATTTGTGGAGGTCGCGTCGGGCCGGGCCAATGCCCGTGGGGCTGATCTGGCCGGCGGCAATGATCCGCGTGGCGAAGGTGTCCGCGCGCTCTGGGCGCTGGATGCGCTGGCGGCCGGCAAGGTAGACGCCGTCTATGTAAAGGGTGCATCCGCCGTCGATGCCGCCCGTCAACATGGTGTCGTCGTCGGTATCGACCTGGACCGTCTGCCCGAACGCCGCTTCCGGGTGAATAACGGCACCCCGCGTCCTATCACGGTGAACAATCACCTGCTGGAAAACCATTTCGATCTGGTGGTCCGCTTCCTGGCCCAGACCCTGCGCGCCGCCGATTGGGCCGCCGGCAATCTGGACGGGGTGAAAGACATCCTGCAGGCCGAAACGCGCGGCAGCCGCGATGCCGTGACCGAAGCCTATGGCCCCGACTTCCATAAAAGCCTGCATCCCGACCTGTCGGATGAACGTCTGACGCTGTTCGAACAGCAGAAGAAGTTCCTCTGGGTCCATGGTTTCCTGGACCATGATTTCGACCTGCGCGCCTGGGCCGACCCGCGCCCGCTGGAAGCGGCACGCAAGCTGTTGGACAGCCGGGCGTGAGAGAAAAAGGGGCCGTCGCAAGACGGCCCCTAACTCTATTCAGCGATTGGTCTTCGCTGCTATAATGGCGATCTCAACGCCCTCAGTGCGTGTTGGACCGGCAAGAGTTCATGCAACACGCATTGATTTTGTGTTTCACCATGTTGCACGGACCCGCCCGCTAACGGGAGGATGGGCTGATCCGCCTCCGAACGGGCACGGCTATCCCTTCGTCCATGCAACGCACCACGATTTTATGTTTCACAGCGTTGCGTGGGGTCGTGCCCGAACGGGAGGGCGACCCCACGCAACGCCGAAATTCTATCCTCACGCCGTCGCGAAACGGCCCTCCGCCACGATCTTGTCCAGAGGCAGACGATCAGTCAGCAACTCACGCGCCCGATATTTTTCAGGCAGTTCATCAACGGCCCCGCGCCGCCCGATGACGATGGCGACATTGATGCTGTAATCATCGGGAACGCCCAATGCCACCTTGGCATCGGCCCGGTTGATGCCGCCGACGGTACGGGTATTCCAGCCCAGGATGCTGGCTTGCAGCGACAGGCTGAAGGCGGCAGCACCGGTGTCAAAGGCGTGAGAGGTACTGTCATGCCATTCGCCGTTCCGCTCAAACCGCTTTTCCGACAGGACAAAGACGATGGCCGCCGCCTTTTCCGCCCAGGCGCGGTTGGTTTCCGCCAGCAGGTTCAGGAACGGCAGAAAATGGTCGCTCTCACGACGGGCATAGACGAAACGCCAGGGCTGCTGATTGAAGCCTGACGGTGCCCACCGCGCCGCCTCAAACAGGGTCAGCAGATCCGCTTCGCTGATCGTCTCCCCCGTCAGTGACCGTGCCGACCACCGTTCCAGGAATAGCGGGGACACGGGATGCGCAGATGTACGAACGGTGTTCGACATGAAATGGCTCCAATGATTGTGAATGTCGCGGTGGGCGGCTTGAAAAACCGTGGCCGGCTGGGTAAACCGCAAGGCGGATCAACGGTCGGGATCATGCCGCTCTATTGAATAGACGTTATAACATACGTTTGTAAAATATAGTGGACGTTTTTGCATCCTGTGCCATGCTGGCATTACAACCCTTACTGCGTGGAAGGCTGCGCACCATGGCCAAGGACGAGATGCTGGACGACGCGTTGGAAGCCGTGAAGCCCGACACCAGTGCCGATGAACTGGGGGAACTGATCGGTGCCAACCTGAAGCGCATCCGCACCAAACGCGGCCTGTCACTGGAGGCGCTGGCCAAGGCCGCCGGCGTCAGCCGTGCCATGATCGGTCAGATTGAGACGGGCCGGTCCATGCCGACAATCGGCCTATTGTGGAAGATCACCTCGGCCCTCGACATCCCCTTCTCCACCCTGATGGGTGGGGGCGAACGCGCCAACCTGCGCGTCATGCGCGCCGCCGACGCCAAGCTGCTGACCTCCAAGGATGGCAGCTTCACCTCACGCGCCCTGTTCCCCTTCGAAGGGGACCGCAAGACCGAATTCTACGAACTGGTGGTGAAGCCGCGCAGCCTGGAAAAGGCCAGCGCCCACGCGCCGGGCACCGTGGAAAATATCGTGGTGACCAAGGGCCGGATCGAAATCAGCGTCGGTACGGAACATGTCGCCCTGGATGCCGGCGACGCTACTTGGTTCAACGCCGACCTGCCCCATTCCTACGCCAATCCCGGCGATGAGGAAGCGGTGATGTACATGGTCATCACCTATGCACAGTCGGTCGGGTGAGATTTCTCTCCGACACCATAACATCGGGCTGTAAAATATATTGACACACCATCTGCGATGGTGTGAATTTAGCGGACAGTTTCTCCAATATAACGGAAGCCACGCTGGAGGTCCAGGGGACCGGAGGCGGGCTGGATGGAGTGTCCGCGATGAGCATTGAGTTCTATTGGCGCCTTCCGCCCCAGGGTGATGGCCGCGCCGCCGACCGCCAGGACTGGAACCGGGGTGACTATGCCCACCCGGCAGGCCACCAGCGTGATTATGCCCGCACCGGCACAGGCCGAGATGGCTTCACCTATTATGACCTGCTGGTGCAGGTGGCCCGCGCGGCGGAGCTGGCGGGTTTCGACGGGTTGTCGATCCCGCAGACGGCGGGCGGAGAAGAACCGCTGATCGTGGCCGGGTCGCTGGCGCGTGAGGTCGGGCGGCTGAAGCTGCTGCCCTCCTTCCCCGCACAATTCATCGCCCCCGTCTATGCCGCCAAGATCGCGACCAGCTTTCAGCGCCTGACCACGGGCCGGCTGGCCTGGCACCTGCATATCGATGATGGCGAAGACGGCGCCTGGCATGGCCGCTCGCGGTCGCGCGAGGAGCAGGTGGCCCGCACGGGTGAGTTCCTGGACATCGTCAAGGGCTTCTGGAATGAGGCGCCGTTCGATTACAAGGGCACCTATTACGAGGTGGAGAAGGGCGGCTTTGCCGGTCCGCTGGCCGGACAGCGGCTGCCGGAAATCCATCTGTCCGGCGATACGGAGGGTGAACTGGCCTTGGCCGGGCGCCATGCCGACGTCTATCTGCTGACCCCGGCACCGCTGGATGAACTGAAGGCCCGCATCGCCGATGTGCGCGCCCGCGCCGCCGGTCGGGATGTACGCTTCGCCCTGGCTGCCGACATCATCACCCGTCATTCGGATGAGGCGGCGTGGGATCATCTGCGCCGGCAGTGGGAAGCCGCGGGCCGCCGGGTGCAGCGCCTGTCGGGCGAACCCGCTGACCGTCCCGGCTTTGACAGCTTCCGGCGCAGCGATGATCAGTGGGCCGGCTTTGCTACCCTGCGTGGCGAAGAAGGTGTGGGTCTGGTCGGGTCCTACGACACCGTCGCCGCCACCATCGCCGATTACGCGCGGACCGGGATCGACCGCTTCATCCTGGGCGCCAACCCGCATCTGGAAGAGGCGTACCGCGTGGGTGAGCATGTGATACCCCGCATCCGCGCCCTGCTTGACGCCGCCAAGGCCGCCTGAACCTTTCGTTTTCTGGAGAGAACCATGACCGACACCGTCGCCCCCGGCCTGACGGCCGAGCAGCTTGCCTTCGTCGCCCAGGCGCAGAAGGACGCCCGCAAAGCCTTCCGCGTCCTGCGCGAGACGCGGACCATCTCCCCGTCCGGCACCCTGGGCTTCACCATTCGCAATCCCGACAGCCAGATCCTGGTCAATCTCAACTATGCTGGCCCCTGGGGCGATGACCTGGACGAGGTGAAGACCAGCGTCGTCGGCTTCGACGGCACCGTCTATCTGGGCAAAAGTGCGGGGCCCGGCGGCGGGCGCTATACTAAGCTGTTCCGCACCCACGATGATGTCGTGGCCATCAGCCATGTCCACACCCCGAACCTGGGCGCCTATTCCCAGGCACATGCCGAACTGCCGCTGCTGTACGTGCCCAACCGCCGTTTCCGCAAGACGGCCAGCCTGCCCGTCTATATCAACCGCCGTCAGCAGGAGGTTGATTTCATCCTGGACAGCATCGCCAAGGATACGGAAGTCCCCGGCATCATCGAGGCCAATGGCGGTGCGACGGTGTGGAGCCGCAAGGGCATCATCGATCTTGCCAATACCATCCTGTTCCTGGAGGAAGGGGCGCATTTCCAGATCCTGGCCGCCGCCGCCCTGGGCGGGTCGAAGCCCTTCGGCCCTGGCGTTTTGCAGCAGCAATGGCGCATGGGCGGCTTGATCCCGTCCACCGCCACCGTCGATGATGACGGCACCATCCATCTGGCGGCAGCGGAATAAAACAGCGAAGGCGGACCGGGGTACCCTCGGTCCGCCTTACAACAATCCGTACTGCTTCAACCGATGGCGCAGGATGTTGCGGGTAATGCCCAGCAGCTTGGCGGTCTGAAGCTGGTTACGATGGCAATATTCATAGGCTGCCTGGAACAGCTTCGCCTCGACCAGATCGTAAAGGTTCTCCGCTCCGCTCTCGAACAGGGGCAGCAGGGCAGCATCAAAACCAGGGGGCGCTGTTTCCTGGGTCAGCGGCATATGCGATGCTTCCATCGGCATACGCTGTCCGGGCAAATTAAGATCGGTCGGCCCGATCGCCTCCCCATTCATCACCAGCAAAGCGTGGTGGATGACATTTTCCAGCTCACGGATATTGCCGGGCCAAGCATAGGCGATCAGCAGCCGCTCGGCCGCCGGTGACAGGCCGATACTGCGCATGCGCAGCCGCTCGCCATACATTTTCAGAAAATGCCCAGCCAACGGCAGGATATCAGCAGGACGTTCGCGCAGCGCCGGCACCCGGATCTGGGCCACGTTCAGCCGGAAATACAGATCTTCCCGAAACCGCCCGGCCCGAACCGCCCCTTCCAGATTGACATGGCTGGCGGCGATGATGCGGACATCAATGGGAATGGCACTGCGCCCCCCAACCCGGGAAATCTCCCGCTCCTGCAGAACCCGCAGAAGCTTCACCTGCATTGACAAGGGCAGGTCGCCAATCTCATCCAGGAACAAGGTCCCGTGCTGGGCCGCTTCAAACCAGCCTCGCTTGGCGCTGACCGCACCCGTGAAGGCGCCGCGCTCATGGCCAAACAGCTCGCTCTCCACCAGATTTTCCGGCAGGGCGGCGCAGTTGATGGCAATGAAGGGCCGGGCGGCGCGCGGGCTCAACCGGTGCAGAAGACGGGCGACCAACTCCTTGCCGGTCCCCGTCTCGCCCGCCACCAGGACCGTCGCTTCCGACGGGCCGATGCGGCCAATACGCTCATAGAGCTGACGCGACGCCGGATCTTCGAACACGACAGCGCTGGCCCGGATGCTTTGCGAGTGAAAGCCCGGACTGTCGAAAGTCATCAAACCGGGCGGTCCTTCCCGCCCGCCAGGTTGCAGCGCCATCGCGTTCCCCTTCCCGCATCGGACAGCAGGGAACAATCCCTACTCTTGTGCTTCGGATTTTAGGGTGTCGAAATTGCGGTGTCAATTAGTGAATTTCAATAATATACATCTTATTAATGTATATTATGTCAAACCCATCATGCCTGCCTCCGCCAATAGCCTTCAAGACCAAGATTTTTCAACGCATTACCTGCAAAGGACGGTGCCAGAAGGGATGCGGCATCGATGCGTTGGCGGATCAACTTGTTATCCAGGGCGTATTGCACCGTGTCCTGATAGCGTTGGGCAATATCGGGGGCAAAAAGAGGCGCCCAGCGCTGCCGCCACGCGTCACCCTGCTCGTCATAGGTACGGCTCAGCACGCTGCGTGGCGTCCCCGTCCGGCCCTGGAATTCCAGGTACTTATCCTTGTTGGCCGGGTCAGAGGCCCAGTGCGCGGCCTTGACATAGGCGGTAACGACAAGCTGGGTCAGTTCCGGCTGACTTTCGATGAAATCCTTCCGCCCGAACATTTCCGTCCGCATCTTCCATTCCGGCCCCTGCCCCTTGCTGGACCAGAGGATGCGGGCCACGCCCTTTTCTTCCAGCAGATAGGCATCGGTCATGGTGAACAGCCCGTCGATCTTGCCAGCCGATACCGCCGCCGCTCCCGTCATCGGATCGATATTCAGAATGGTAAAGTCGGATGGTGACAAGCCACGTGCCGCCAGCAGTCGGAAGAAGGGGATTTCCCAGGGCCGTCCACGATGCACCGCGATGCGCTTGCCCTTCAGGTCGCCCACATCCTTGGCCGTAGATCCTGCTGGCACCACCAGGAACGTATCGCCGCTGCCGCCCATACCGTTGGGGACCAGCAGCCTTGTCTGCACACCATTGGCATTGCAGATGATGGTGGGCAGATCACCATAGGAGGCGAATTCCAGGGATCGGTTTGCAAAGCCCTCATTGATCTGCGGGCCCGTCGCCTTGTGCGACACGGCAAACGGCTCCAGCGCCACACCGCGCTTGTCCAGTTCCGCCGCCAGCCAGCCCTGATGCTCAATCACGGCGGCATAGCCGGTCAATTGCAACTGGCCCTGGGCGAAATTCACGCCGCCGGCGATGCGGATGGATTTGGGCAAGGCTTGCGCGCGGGTGATGATGGCGGGTGCGGTGACCGCAGCCAAACCGGCGACACCGGCCTTCAGCAGGAAACGGCGATTGATCATGGTCCAGCCTCCTTACGCTGCGGTCCGGATGCGGGCCTGCACCTCGGCCAGCGGGCGCGGGTCGATCCAGTCATGAATGTTGAAGTCTTGGTCCAGCGCCCCGATGGAGGCGATGTAGTCCTTGAAGACCCCCAGTCCCTTGATGCTGTCTTCCGACAGCTCCACCGACAGCGACCTGTGCAACTGCTCCCCATAGGCACGGCGCAGCCAACGCTCAGACCAGCCAGTCTCCCGCGCCACCAGCGCCGTGGCATCGTCGGGATGCAGGGCCGCCCACTCTCCGGCCTTCACGACCTGACGCAGAAACCGGCTGACGATCTCGGGATGGTTCTCAATCGTCTCTTCGTTCACGGTCAGCGGGCGCGGGGTGCAGTTGGACACGCGTATATAGGGGTCAGGATGGAAGCCCAGATCAAAAATGATCCCTGCGCCCAGCAATTGTGTCACCTCCGCCCCGCGCACATCCTTGACGTAAACGGCGTCCACCTCGCCCCGAACCAGGGCATAGACCTCGTTCGTATAGGAATGGCGACGGCGGCGACCGGCAAAGGTCACCGTGGCATCAGGGGCACGGGGATCATTGGCCAACGGCACCGCCGTATCAGCCAAGTCCTTCAGTTCCACATCGCGGAGGCTCAAGCCTTCCGTCTCCAGCGCCACGGTAAACGCCCGCAGGGTGGAGATACGGTTATGATCAACCAGACTGCCATGATGGGGGATGCCCACCCGGCGACCGCGCAAATCACGCACAGAACGGATGCCCGATTGCGGCAGAGCGATGATGGCTTGATATTCATCGGTCCAGGTGATGCCGATTACCTTGGTCCGCACCCCTTGCCCCCGTGCCCAGATGGGCGGAACCGATCCGCCTTGGCGGAAGGAATGGCGTAGTGAATGGGTGAAATGGGATTCCTGCTCCGCCGGGTCGGCAGATTCCCGCAACGCCTTGACGATGATGCCATCGGGGGCGAATTCCTGTTCGAACCACGCGAACTGTGCCGCCAGCCCAAACGGTGTGGGCACGGAACAGCGGGTGTACCAGAGCGTGTCGATATTGGCCGGGGCGGCAAGGGTCATGATCTGTTTCCTGAAGAAGGGTCGCGCGGCATCAGCCGGCATGCAGCAAGGAAAGGATTTCAGCCTTCAGCGGCACCAGGGCCGGGTCGTCTCGGTCGCGCGGGTGGGCGTTGGGTACATGCAGGACGCGGGCGATACGACCCGGCTGCATGACGACAATGACGTCGCCGAGGAACAGCGCCTCATCGACGTCATGGGTCACCATGACCATGGTGCTGCGCTGGGTCAGCCAGATGCGTTGCAATTCCGATTGCAGACGCAGCCGGGTCAAGGCGTCCAGTGCGCCCAGCGGTTCATCCAGCAGCAGCACCTGTGGCTGGGGGGCCAGGGCACGGGCAATGGCGGCCCGTTGCGCCATGCCACCGGACAGCTGATGTGGAAAGGCCTGGGCAAACCCGTCCAGCCCCACCAGGGTCAGGAGGCTGGCCACCCGAGCGCGCTTGTCGGTGGCCGCCTCGTCACTGTTGGACAAGGCCAGCAGCACATTCTGTTCAACGGTCAGCCAGGGAAACAGCCGATGATCCTGAAAAATCAGGCCACGGTCCAGCCCCGGCCCAGCCACGGGCACCCCGTCCAGCAGAATGTCACCGCTATCCTGCCGCTCCAGCCCGGCGATCAGGCGCAGCAAGGTGGACTTGCCGCAACCACTGGCCCCGACGATGGAGATAAACTGTCCCGGCGCGATGGTCAGGCTGACATCTTCCAGCACCGACAGTTTGCGTCCGTCGATATCAAAGGCCTTGTCGACATGCCGGATAGCAAGGCCACCGGCGGCGGGCGCGCTGTCCACCTCGACGCTGCGCGGATCAATGATGGCGTTCATGATTACCTTCCAGGGTTCAGCCGGTGACGCGCCAGCGCAGCAGACGCGCGCGGACCAGCGACAGGATCAGGTTCAGGCAATAACCCATCAGGCCGATGGAGATGACGCACAGCAGAACGACACCCATGTCGCCCGCCATCTGTGCGGTATGCATCAGGGACCCCAGTCCAGCCCCTGTGCCGAACAGCAGTTCCACGCCGATGGTGGAAATCCAGGCAAAGGCCAGCGCCTGGCCCACGCCAGTCAGGATTGACGGCAAGGCTGTCGGCAGCAGGATGAAGCGGAGGGTTCGCCAGCGGGACAGCATCAGTACCCGCCCTACCTCCAGATGCTTCTTCTCCGCCTGGGCAAAGCCCTCATATGAATTGAGCAGCAGCGGGTGGAAGGCGGCGACAGCGACCAGCAACTGCTTTGCTTCCTCTCCGCTGCCCAGCCACAGGCCGACCAAGGGCAGCCAGCCCAGCAATGGGACCTGCCGGAAAGCCTGCAACAGCGGTCCGAACAACCGCTCCACCACCGGGAAAGCTGCCATCAGGCTGCCGAGCAGGATGCCAGATAGGCCTCCAAGCACCAGACCGGTCAAGGCGCGCCCGAGGCTGGACCCGGCATTGATCGCCAGTTCGCCGGTCGACAGCAATTGCAACAGCCGATCCCAGACCTGATCCAGCGGCACAAAGGCATAAGCCATGCTGGCATCGATGCTGGACGCCCAATGCCAGGCGGCAGCCAGCAGAAGCGGCAGCACCAGACCGCGCGCCCGCTTGACCAGAGCGACCAGCCAGGCCGGCGGCGGATCATGATCTTCAATCCGGTCGGCATAAACGAAAGAGGTGGGCGGGAATTCAGCGATCAGTGACATGTTCCAACCCTCCTCAAACCGCTTTCCAGCGGACCAGCCGGCGTTCGGCTAGCCGCACGCCCTGATCCAGGGCAAACCCGATCAGGCCGGTCAGGGCCACCCCGACCATCACCGTGTCGATGCGGAACATCTGGCGGCCCATCTCCATCATCTGGCCGATGCCATTCTCCGCCGCCATAAGCTCTGCCGCGACCAGCACGATCCAGGCGCGCGTCAGTCCCAGACGCAGGCCCGTCAGCACCGGCGGCACCGTGGCGGGCAGGATCAGACGAAACAGCACGCGTATCGGCGACAGGCGGTAAATGGCGGCGACTTCCAGCCATCCCTTTGAAATGCCCTTGACCGCATCATGGGTGGCCAAAGCCACGGGGAAGAAAGCGGCCTTAGCGACGATGGCCAGCTTGAACCCCTCATCCACACCCAGCAGCAGGATCAGCATGGGCAGAAAGGCGATGGACGGCACCTGTCGCACCGCCTGAAAAAACGGGCCGGCAAAGTCGTTCACCAGGGCAGACCGGGCCAGCAGAATGCCAAAGCCCAATCCCAAGCCCGAACCGATGCCAAAGCCCAGCAGCAGCCGTGACAGGCTGGCGCGCAGATGGTCTGCCAGTTCGCCGCTGGCCAGCAGCTCGTTGAAACTATCCAGAACGGCAACGGGTGGCACCAACACCTGAGCCGTGAAATCATCCCCACTGGTGGCCGCGAGCCAGGCGGCCAGGATCAGTCCGGGAACCAGTAATGGCAGAAGCCGTTGTTGAAGGGTCGATCTCATCCTCTCGCCTCCCCCTCAAGCCACGACCGGAACGCCGACCAGCGTTCCACGCGTCAGCCGTGCCACTTCATCGGCAATGCGATCCGCCTGGGCCAGCAATGCCGCTGAGGACAAGCCGTAGCTGCCATCGACATCGACCTGAAAATCCCCATCCCGGGCGAACAGGCCTGTAGGCACCGTATGCGTGCCGAAATAGGCGAAAAGCGGCCGCAGCTGATGATCAATGATCGACAGCGGGTCCGCCGCCGCCCCGGTGGCGGCCAGCACTACGGTCTTTCCGGCCAGATCATCCGGGTCCAGCAGGTCCAGGAAATGCTTCAGCAGTCCGGTGTAGGACCCTTTCTGAACCGGCGTGCCGACCACCAGGATATCGGCGGTACGCAACGCAGCGAAAGCGTTGTACAGCGCCGGCAGCGCATCGCGCGGGTGCAACGTCCCGGCCAGGGCCGGGGCCAATGCTGCCACCTCCACCAGCCTTGTCTGGGCGGGTCCCAGCTGTGCGGCCAAGCGACAGACCATATCCTCCACCAGCGTGGTGGTGCGCGACTGGCGGGACAAGCTGCCGGATAGGCCGACGATACGCATGGGAACCTCCATGGTGGGCGGTAATGCCATGGAGCGTATTGGCAAATATCATGCCATACCTGCCAGTATAGCGGCGAAGACCGAAACTTGGAGGTTTAGACTTGTGAAATTTTCAGTTCAACATGCAAAATTTGTTTATTTGTTGGTTGAGCAACAGCCAAGCACCAGCCGGTCCATTCGAGAGTTGCATGTTAACATCCACGCTGGTGGTGGAAATTCACTGACGGGCTTTTGGGGGGCATGCCCCAACAAAAGCCGTTTGCGGCGCTGCAATGGGTGATCATTGGCGAGATCGGCCAGAGTGGAGTTGCGACACTTCCTCAAGCGCCAACGACCCAACCAATCACCGATGACAGTATGGCGATGACCGATCTTCTTCAGAAGGCCGGCGAGGGTGATTTTCTGCGTGCAGTGGCGGAAACGGTATTGCAGATGTTGATGGAAGCCGACATTGACGGCCATGTCGGTGCCGGGCGTCATGAACGTCATCCCGAGCGGCTGAATTACCGCAACGGTTACCGGGACCGGGCGCTGGACACGCGGCTGGGAACGTCGAACCTGCGCATCCCCAAATTCCGGCAAAGCAGTTGTTTTCGGGCCTTCCTGGAAGCCCGCAAGACCAGTGAGAAGGCCCTGGTGGTGGTGATCCAGGAGGCCTGGATCGGTGGCGTATCCACCCGGCGCTTGGCCTGCATATCGGTCCCTCGGAAGCCGAGATCATTTGGAGCGATTTCCTGAAGTCTCTCAAGACCCGTGGCCTGAAGGGCGTGAATCTGATCATCTCTGACGCCCATGAAGGGCTGAAGGCCGCCGCCGCCCTGCGTCAGGCCTTTCTCCAGCCCGACGCCGATGACGCCCACAAAACCTTCCGTCATGTCGCCGACCAGATGCGCGATCGATCACCCAAGCTGGCGGCTTTCATGGATGCCAGCGAGCGTGACGTGCTGGCCTATATGGGCGTTCCCGCCCAGCACCGCACAAAACAGCATTCAACTAACACGCTGGAACGGCTGAACAAGGAGGTCAAATGCCGCGCCGATTCGGCATGCGGGATGATATCGACAACCAGATCGGCGGTCTGCTGAAGACCTTCGGCATCCTGTTCGGCAAGTGGGTGGGCAGTTTCATGAAGCGGGCAGAGGAACTCATTTCCGGCGAACTGAACACCAGCCCGGAGTTGAGCCGGCTGGTCGAGACGCTGCTGAAAGCCCGCGCTGAGATCCAGGGTCGGATCCGTGACCTTGATCGCGACCTGATGCGTCAAGCCAAAGCCTCGGAGGTCTGCCGCCGGTTTATGGGGGTTCCGGGAGTCGGACCCGTTACTGCCCTGTCCGTATGGGCAGCCAATGACGATCCCGACCGGTCTGCCCGCTCCAGCAGTGTGGGGGCCAGTGAAGACGCCGCCATAGAGGTTGTGGGGTATCAGCGCCTGTCGGCTCCAGATGGTTTCGCGACGCTGGCGGCATGCCCCCTACACATCTTTCACCGTCGACCCCTTGTCCGGTCGGACGCTATCTATCCTTGCCAGCTCGGGAGGAGATTGGGCTGATGCTGGCGCGGGGATGTGCCTTGCGAGCGATTGCACGGCATCTGAAACGATCCCCCTCGACGATATCCCGCGAGGTCCGTCGCAATGAGGCGACGCGCTCGGGCGGGTTTGAGTATCGGGCAACCACAGCCCAGTGGCATGCAGAACGAGCAGCGCGCCGGCCCAAGATCGCGAAGCTGGCCTCGAACGAGCGGTTGCGACACTATGCGCAAGAACACCTTGCCGGCCTGGTCCAGCGATCAGATGGAGGCAAGGTCGCTGGGCCACAGGCGCCCTGGAAAGGGCGGCGCCATGGGCGCAGACAATCGTGGCGGCCGGGCGCTACGCGTGCCCCAGGCCCGGCCGGCTGTCGCGGAAGATCCTTCGTCACGCCTGAAATCATGATCAGCGAACGCCCAGCCGAAGCCGATGACCGCGCCGTTCCTGGCCATTGGGAGGGTGACCTGGTCACCGGGCTGAACAGTTCTGCCATTGGCACCCTGGTCGAAAGAACGACCCGTTTCACAATGCTGTTGCATCTGCCAGCGATGCCGGGCCACGGCGAAGGGGCACGGACGAAGAACCGTCCCGCCCTTGCCAGCCATAACGCCGAAGCTGTGCGTGACGCCATCGCACGAACCATTATCAAACTTCCTCACCATCTCCGGCGATCTTTATGCTGGGGTCAGGGGGCTGAAATGGCGCGGCACGCGGATCTGAAGGTTCTTGCCGATCTGCCGGTCTATTTCTGTGATCCGCATAGCCCATGGCAACGCGGGACCAACGAGAACAGCAATGGGCTGTTACGCCAGTATCTCCCCAAGGGCACGGACCTCGCTCTGCTTCAGTATCAATTTGATCGCTTGGCGCCGCACATCGAAATAAGATTCAGAAACGGATCTTCGCACCCGCCGTGAAGTAGCGCCCCCTGGGATCATCGCCCAGTGCGAAGCCGTCACGCAACCCGGCGCGCGTGCCGTTGCCGGAGAAGCCGCCGATTGGCGGCGTGGCATCGAACACATTCTGGACATTGCCATAGATCTGCAGATTGCCGAAAGCAGTACTGGTATCCCAAGCCACATTGATACCCGTGGTGGCGAAGGCACCGATACGGTTCTTCACCCAGACTTGGCTGGGATCGCCACCCAGCTTCATGGCATTACGCCAGCGCTGGGAAATATCGACCGTGACATTCTCCACCGGCTGGAACCGGAAGAAGGCAGAGAGGCGCACGGATGGCGTAGCCGCCAGGCCCAGCGGACCAAAGGCAACCCCGCCCTGATCCAACGTCGCCACGTTGGGCTGCCGGTAATAGACATGCGGCTGCCAGGCGGCCAGAACCCGGAACATCATCGGCCGATCGAGCAGCTCGGCCGAATAGTTCAGTTCCGTGTCGATGCCCCAGGTCTCGATCTCCGATAGGTTGATGTTCTTGGTCAGCCAACGGGTGACCGCGTTGGCAGCAGACCGGTCGGCGAAGCCATTGGGCCGTTCTTGGAGCAGGCAATAGGGTGAGGTGCCGCCACTGGCGTAGCAAGCCTGCTGGTATGCTGGAGTGGAACCGGCGATCTGCGTCACGGCATCGGAAATCCGGATCCGATAACCGTCCACCGCGATGTTCAGATCAGAACTGGGCTGCCAGACAATGCCGGCCGTTACGGTATTGCCGATCTCCGCCGTCAGGTCCGGATTGCCTTCATCCACCTGCGGCGTCGTCGGGCTGAGACCCGTCAGCAAGTCCGTCGGGCGCACAGGAATGATCGTGGTGGGAGAGAACAGGTCATAAAGGGTGGGTGCCCGGATATCGCGCGACCGCGTTCCACGCAAACGGACCTCATCCGTCACGTGCCAGTCAATGCCCAGCTTCCAGGTCCAATAGGTGCCGCTGGTATTGTAATGGGTATAGCGTGCAGCACCATTGACGTTCAGTGATTTCGCCAGCACGCTGTCGACCAGAAGCGGTGCATCGAACTCCACCGCTGCCTCATACACGGTCTGGCTAACCCCGGCCGTTTCGCCGAACACGGATTCCGTCAATTGCGTACCGGCGGTACAGTTGAAGCGGATGCCGGTACAGTCCACCACATCGCTGGGTGCGGCACCGCTTTCGGAACTGAAGGAAACCTTGCGCCATTCTGCCGACAGGGCGGCATTGACGGGGCCGGCCCAGGTATCAAACGGGCTTCCGCCCACCTGACCGGCAATGTCGTTCATCACCGTTTTGGAATGGTATGCGATCGTATCGGTGACATAGCCGATTGCCTCCGCCGCCGACGCATTGGGACCGAAAACATTCAACGGCACACACCCATTGGCCAAGGCAGGGTTGGTCAATGTGATATTGCAAACCGTCTGGCCATTGGCCGGATTGACGACAGCATCCAACGCCGACCACAGCTTCTGTCGGTTGATGACATTGTTCAAGTCGGTGTCCAGCACCGCTTCGCCATGGGTATAGTCGATGGCCCAGTTGATACCCCCGGCCCTTCCATCGAAGCCGGTCGTAGCGATGATTTGTTCTGAATCCGAAACGGCCTGGATGCGCGGGACATCCGCCATGAACTTGCTGAAGCGGAAGGTTGGCTGATTGGCCGGGATCAAAGCCTGGATCTGGGGCGACAGGAAGGCATTGGTCCGGCTGATGGCAACGCCATTTAACTGGTTCGTTTCGGCATAGGAACTATTCGTCTTGAACGTCCCGGATAATTGCGCATAGGCATGGATATCGTCGGTGACGTCGTGATCCAGGCGGCCGAAAAGCTGATGACCTTCCAACTGCGCAATCAGACCGCTATCCCAATAGCCGCCATCGCCACCGATCTGGATGGCGGAAGTGCCGGTCGCTGTACCGGCAACGAAGGGTGACAGAGCGCCGTTGGTCTTGAACACCTGCCCCGCCAGAGCACCCGTGGTGATCAAACCGCCAAAGGGAAAGTCCTTCTGCCGCAGGTTGGTCTGCAGGAAATAGGGGCTGGCCGCGGTGCCCGCCCCCGTGACACCGACCTGATTCAGCCAATCGCGGTCGGTCCGGTTATCGATCCCGCCCTCGTCGCGATACTCATAGCTGAACTCGACATGGACTCTGTCGTTGATATCCGTGCCATAGGCCATGGCAGTGTTGAACTTTGTGGCGTCACCCTGCTCGGACACACCATAGGAAACATCGGCGCGCAGCCCTTGGAGCTTGCGGTTGATGACATAGTTGACGACGCCGGTCATGGCATCGGAGCCATAGACTGCGGATACACCGCCGGTCACCACATCAACCCGTTCCACCAGCAATTGCGGGATGATATCGACATCCACCACACCATTGAACAGCGTCGGCGGTACGCGCTTGCCATCCATCAGTACCAGCGTACGGGTGGGGCCGATATTGCGCAGGTTCAACTGGTTGGCGGAACCATTGCCACCGGCGGCACTGCCGACCGTTGTCGGGTTGCTGGCCGACCCGCGTGAACCGGAGAAGACCGGCAGGCTGTTCAGCGCTTCTGCCAGGGTGGCACCGGGCTGCGTGGTCAGCAGATCGTCGGTACCGATCACCGTCACCGGCGACGGGCTGTTGGCGCCATCCTTGATGACGCGGGAGCCGGTGACGATCACCTCTTCCAGGATCTCGGCTTGACCCGCCGCCGTCTGGGCCGCGACAGCGTGAGTGATAATGAGCGCGCTTGCGCCGGACAGTAGCGCAGAGGCCAGGAACCGCATCGACATCTCCTCCAGGATATTTGTTTATCCGCCAATCATCTGTCATCATGCAGGGGCGGTTATGCGGATTTGGCCTTATTATTTACTCTGGCCGTTTCATCAGCAGTGAATTTATCTAATCCCAAATATCAATTTTGACTGATTGATTTGGTCATACAGCTTATTGGTTTAGTGATAGCGGGGATGGGGCCCCATCCCCGCTATCACATTATACCCGCGGCATGAAACTTTGACCTTTGGTCAATCTTTCTTGCCCCTCAATCGCCGGCGCCAGCATCCGCTGGCTTGGCTACGCCGCACGTGCGGCGCGGCAGCGGTCGACGCCGTCCCAAGGGTCATAAATTATGGGGCCATAAATTATGACCCTTGGAATTACGTCAAATGTACCGGACCCTCGCCCGCAATCCGGGGCGCCCATTCAGCGCGCAGCAGGAAAACCACGGTCAGCGCGCCCAAGACCAGAAAGGCAAAGATCAGGGTCATGGGGGCGGCAAACGATCCGGTCGCGTGCAGCAGCCAACCCGTCATCAAGGGGGAGACAATGCCCGCAAGGGCAACCGCGACATTCTGAATACCTTTCACGCGCCCCACAATAGGTGCCGGGATCAGGGTCAGGCTGCACAGGGCGAGATTGTTAGCCGTCGTCAGGCCCAGGCCGGATAGGGAGGCCACATTCCAGAACAGCGCCTCCTCGACACTGTCGGCATGAGCGCCCAGCAGAACCGTACTGGCCATGGCGAAGCCCGCAACGACAAAGACCTTACGGATCAAAACTGTGCGCCCATAGCGCTTGATCAACTGGTCAGCGGCCCAACCCGACACCAGGGCCACAATGGCAATCCCCATGAAACTGAAGAAGGTGTAAAGCCCCATCTCCTTCAGCGACAGACCCCGCTGTTCAACAAGATATGCGGGCATCCAGGTCATGCAGAAGAAGGTAAAGTAATTGTAACAGAAATAGACGACCAGCGTGCTCCAGATCAGGGGACTGGACAGAATGGATCGGAATGGAACATCGGGGGCCTTCTTCTGCTGTGACGGCGTTGCCGTCTCCGCCTTCCCGCCATCACGGGCCAGCAGCAGCCAGGGCACCAGCCATAGCAGACCGGTCAGGCCGGTGATGATGAACATCAGTTCCCAATTGAACGTAACGATCAGCCAGGCCGCAAGCGGCGCCCCGATGGCTGGTCCGAATTTCGCACCCAGCATATAGAGTCCGACGGCTGTCCCGCTGTTTTCCGCCGTGAAATTCGTGCGGATCCATCGATAGGAAGCCGGGACCACCACCGCCTCCGCCGCACCGATGATCAGGCGCATCAGGATCAGCCCCCATAGTGCTGGCATCAACCCGATCAAGGCGGAGGCCACGCACCAAACGGTGAAACAGATCGCATAAGGTTTCTTCACCCCGAACCGGTCCACCACCCAGCCCATCGGCACCTGAAACAGGGCATAGGACCAGAAGAAGGCGGAATTGATCCAGCCGCGATCCACGTCGGAAAGCTGAAAATGCTGTTTGAACGGCTCTACGGTCAGAGCAGCCGAAATGTTGATGCGGTCAACAAATGCAATCAAGGCGCCCATGGCCAGGAGGGCCAGAATTATCCACTGCCGTATCGGGAACGCCTCGCCCTTGCCGGGTGGGGTCCTCTTTGTATCTTCCAATTTTCTTCTCCCTGAACTGCGGTGTAATCCTCCCACGAACCGGCGGAACAGGTCATCAGTCCCGTCCCGCCATAACGTCAAGCAGTGATCAGAAATCCGCGCCGATGGTCAGACCAAAGGTGCGCGGTGCGCCGGGCGTACCATTGTCGCCGGAATTGGTGGCGCCGATCTGTGCGAAATAGTGGGAGTTGGTCAGGTTCTGGGCCCAAAGCTTCACGAAATAGGATTTCGTGGGGTTGTGCCAAGTCACAGAACCACTGACCAAATCATAGCTGTCCTGGACGACACGCTCGTCGGCGGTCCCGACATAGCCGTCATTGTAATAGTAATTGCCCGAGAAGGTGAAGGATCCGATCTCCGTCGGGATCTCAAGCGATCCGCCGAAATTGGCCGTGATCGCGGGCGTATTCTGCAACTTGTTGCCACTGGCATCACCGATGATCAGACAGTTGCCGCCAAGCTGCGTCCGGGGATTGCCGAACGTACCGCGGCAGGTCTGACCGGTTGGAATGACGAAACTGGATGTCAGTGGATAGGGTACGGAGATGATGGCGTTGGTGAAATCCGTGTAGCGGGCATGGGTATAGCCCAGACCACCAAAGACACGGAAATTGTCGGTGACCTGTACGGTCAGGTCCGCATCCACGCCATAGGTCTCTGCCCCATCGGCATTGTAGATGCTGTTGGTACCGGAAATGACCTGCTGAACCTGCACATTCGTCTGATCATAGAAATAGGCGGCGACGTTCAGGCGGGCGATCCCATCGAACAGATCGGTCTTCAACCCCACCTCGTAGGCATCGACCACTTCCGGTTCCAAGACAATGATGGGGTTAGCCTGCGGAACGAAGGTGCCACTGCGGAAACCGCGATTATAGCTAACATAGCCCATGACATCGGGCGTGAACTGGTGATCCAGCGCCAAGCGCCAAGTCACCTTGGAGAAGGTGCGGCTGTCCGATTGGAGGGCACCGCGCGTTGTGGTCCGCGTATTGCCGTTATACTCGACGCTGTAGGCCTCGAACGTCCGCTCATCATGGGTATAACGCAGACCGCCCGTAATCTTGGTATCGTCGCTGACTGCATAGGAAGTCTGCGCGAAACCGGAGATCGAGTTGAGGCGCACATCGGTCATCACATCGCTATAGCCATTGCCGCCGAAGGTCAGCAGGCCGGTGGTCCGTCCCGGCTCCTGCCCCGCCGAATTCCACATATAGAAGCCACCCAGCACCCAGGTCAGTGGACCATCATCTGTGGACAGCAGATCCAGTTCCTGGGTGAATTGTTCATCAAAATTGTGATTGTCGATGCGAAGGCGGGCCAGCGCCGTGCCATCCGGATCGAACAGGGTACGCAGCTTTGTGTCGCGGTAGGCCGTGATGCTCTTCAGCTCCACACCACCGAAATCATGGTTGATGGTGATGCTGCCGCCCTTCTGGCGGGCCGTCAACAGCGGGTCCATATCGCTGTAAATGTCATTGGCGGGGTCGCCACCCGCGTTGATGATCAATTGCGGGATGTTCTGCCCCAGCGTATTGAGCCCGAAATTGCGGAACGCGGGTTCAGAGGCGTCGCGCCCCATGAAATCGCCCGACAACAACACCGTCGTATCCTCGGTAGCCAGCCATTTCAGCTTGAGGCGTCCGGCCCAGGTATCGCCATCTTGCACATCATTGCCGGTTACGACATTGGTGCCAAAGCCTTTATCACGCTTTTCGTACTGGCCCGACAGGCTGATGGCCAGCGTTTCGGTAATGCCGCCGGTCACGAAGGCGGCACCGCGCTTCGTGTCATAGTTGCCATATTCCAGGATGGCCTTGCCATGCGGGTCGAAGCCAGGCTCATAAGTGGTGACCTGGATAACGCCGCCAGTGGCGTTGCGGCCGAACAGCGTGCCTTGCGGACCTTTCAGTACGGCGACCTGGGCCGTGTCGAACAGCGACTGCAGCACGCCGAAGGCGGCACCGTGATAGACGCCATCGACCACAACGGCTACCGGGTTCTCGATGCCCGGCCCCTGGCCGGAGGCGCCGATACCACGGATACGCGGTAAGCCGAAGCCGCCAACACCCGTGGTGATGTTGAGCGCCGGAACGACATTCTTCAGTTCCACTGTGCCCGAGGCCCCGGCATCACCCAGCATGTCGGTGCCGATGACACTGATGGCAATGGGGACTTCCTGCACATTCTCGGCGCGCTTCTGCGCCGTGACCACGATTTCCTCCAGCACACCGGGGGCAGCCTCTGCATTACTGCTGGTATCGGCCAGGGAAGGCGACACCCAGCCGGACGTCAGGCACGCACCGGCCAGCATCAGAAAACGGTATGACATGCGCGCGGCGACGCGGCGCCGACGATGCTGCGAATTCATTACTTTCCTCCCGATTGTCTTTTCTTGAAGACTTCATGTTGGGCTGTGGAACCTTTGTCCCGCGCCGACCCTTGCTGATCGCTCCCATGAAGATGGTCTGTGGGAAATGCGGGCGACGGTGGTTGAAACCCGCCCCTTGCGACGTCTTGACCATAGCTGGCAGGCAGGCCAGCAAGGGTCATCAATCCATGTTCGGTATGATAAGTTTTAGGACGGCGGGTGAACGGTTCGGGTACGCGAAAATCCCGGGAACCACGGTCCACAGACAGCCCGAAAGCAAACCGCCCTCCCGATCGAATGCCGGGAGGGCGGGGTGATAAGTTCAGCGATGCCAGAACGTTAGCGTGGCTGTGGAACCGCGCCAGTGGGCAGGTAGAGCGGCATACTGTCCTCCCACTTGCTGTCCGTCACGATCTTCTTATCCGTTCCATCGGCGTTCATCACATAGATTTGGCCATATTGCTGGAACGTATTGTCGTAGAGCGGGGCTTCGTCGCGGAAACCATGCTGCGAACCGCTCCATAGGATACGGCCATCATTGGACCAGACGGCGTGGCCATCGCTGGAACCGTGCGTGGTGGCACGGAACAGGTCGCTACCGTCGGGGCGGATGGTGTAGATATCGAAATTACCGTCAGCCCCCTTGCGGGTAAAGACGATCCGCTTGCCGTCGGGCGACCAGCCGGGCAGGTTGTCATAACCTTCGGTCAACACCCGGATCTGGCGCGTCTCCAGGTTCAGGATACGCAGGCCCTTTTCCTTCTCGCTCCACACGCGGAAAACAATCTCTTTGCCATCCGCAGAATAGCTGGGGAAGCCGGAATGGATGGAACCATCCGTCAGTTGCTCAGCGCCCGACCCATCGCGACGTACACGCCAGATAGCAGCCGTTTCCCGGTCACGCTGTGCGAACCAATAACCCAGGCCGAAAGCAATCCATTCACCATCCGGCGACCAGCAGGGCTGGAACGCCCCAGCAAGGCCCTTGCGCACCCGGTCCGCATCCAGGCCGCGGTTGCGGCTGTCAAAGACCATGCGCTTTTCCGACCCGTCGGGCCGCATGATCAGAACCGCACTTTCGCCCAACTGCTTCTCCGTGAAGACGATCCAGCCGTCACGCGACATCAGGGGGAAGACGTCGACATGGCGGTATTCCCAATCCTTGTCCCAACTGTAAAGCGGCTTGAACAAGGGGCGGATTGGGTTGAAGCTAGTTTTTTCATAGAGGATGGACTTGCCATCGGGCGACCAATGGGGCGCACGCAGAAAGCGCTTGAGGCGCGGGCGGTCGGATGTATAGGCCAATCCCTCCTCCTGCGTACCCTTGATCAAGTAACCAATCTCGCTGTTCGACAGGAATTGTGGGGTCAGTTTCAGGCCGTTGCCCGTGGTATGCTCCACCCGGTCACCGGTAGCCACGTCAACAGAGACGATCTGGGAATGCACCTTTCCGGTATATTCCGGGCGCCGGGCACCCCAGGTATCCTCTGTCGTCATTTCATAGAATACGACGCGCCGACCGTCGGGTGACCATTTTGGCGACCCCAGACAGAAGCCAAGCTTTGTTGCCACTTGGCGAAAGCCGCTACCATCGGCCTTAATCACATAAATGCTCAATTCCTGGGTATGTTCCCAGCCGCGCCCATCATGATGACCCCGCCAGGGCGTGTCTCGGTCGCTGGAAAAGGCGATCCATTGCCCGTCCGGGGACCAGGCTGGACGGAAATAGCAATCGGGCAATCCATCCTTGCCGCGCACCTCCTTGGTGCCGGTCAGTTGCCGGACCTTGCCGCTGGCAATATCCAGCACCCAAAGATTGGCGCGATAGCCATTGCGTGTGGATACGAACGCCAGCTTCGATCCGTCGGGCGACAGAACGCCGGCATCATCCACGGACGGGGTCACCACCAAGGGCCGAACGCCGGTGCCATCGGACTTGGCCACAAAGATATCCGACTGCCCATCGCCATTGCGTTCGGATGTAAAGACAACCAGATCGCCGAGCGGGCTGAACATCGGGTTGTAATCGTAGGCGGAATCCGCCAGGAATTTGCGTTCATTGCCACCATCAATATCGGCAATGAATAATTCGGAGACGGAAGGGGCGATGCGGTTCATCAGCATCACAGCTTTTTTGCCACCAGTAGCTGCCATTACCGCCGATGCCTGCGCAACGACCGTACCTGCCAGCATTCCTCCCAGGAAGTTTCTTCTATCCATTATCCCGCTCCTGTTGCGACTGACGTCATAACTTGCAGAACCTCACCCTATCCAATGCGAGAACCGGCGTGTTCTGTATGTGCGTTCGGGGTGATTGATTTTGAGCAGATGGGGAGGAGTGGAAGTCGGCGAAAGGAACCCGTCACGAGACGCAACCCAAAACCAATCCATTGAAGCACAGGTTCAATCACCCCGCCGTAGGAGGGGTCGCGATATAGCTCTGAATCCGCGCCGCCGGGAAAGGCCGCGCCCGCTTACGCGGTATTGTCCTTGCCCGGCCTCTGTACCGCCCAAGCGCGACAACCCCGCCAGGGATAAGAGTGCCGACGATGAATGAGTTGACAGGTGCGGAAGCCGCTGTGCGGATGCTGCAGGCCCACGGGGTGCGGCACGTGTTCGGACTGTGCGGTGACACCAGCCTCCCCTTCTATGACGCGCTCTGCCGGCTGGATCATGGCATGACGCACGTGCTGACGCGGGATGAACGCTGTGCTGCCTATATGGCCGATGCCTATGCGCGCGTCACCGGGCGACCCGGTATCTGCGAAGGACCCAGCGGTGGTGGCGCCACCTATATCCTGCCCGGTGTGGTGGAGGCGAATGAAAGTTCGATCGCCTTGCTCTCCATCACCTCCGACATCCCCGTGGGCGGGCGGGGGCATTATGCGCTGACGGAGTTGGACCAGAAGGCCCTGTTCGCGCCCCTGACCAAGTGGAACGCAGTAGCGGACCGGGCGGATCAGATTCCCCACCTCTTCCGCACCGCCTTCCGCGCCATGACCACAGGCCGACCGGGGGCGACTCATATCGGCCTGCCCTATGATCTTCAAAAGCAGACATTGGATGCCGGGATGATCTGGGCCCAGGCCGAGCATACCCGCTTCCCCGCCTTTCGCGCCGGCCCCGACCCGGACAGCGTGGCCTCGGCGGCAGACGCACTGCTGAAGGCCCGGGCACCATTCTTCCTGTGTGGTGGCGGGGTGGTGATCTCCGGCGCACAAGAAGCTTTACGCGATCTGGCGGAACTACTGGACGCGCCCGTGGCCTCTACCATTTCCGGTCATGGTGCGATCCGGGACGACCATCCGCTGGCGGTCGGCGTGGTCGGCACCAACGGCGGGACGGAGGAAACGCGCGCTGCCATCCAGGGCGCTGATCTGGTTGTGTTTGTGGGCTGCCGTGCCGGGTCCACCGCCACCGAACATGGGCGGGTTCCGGGACATGACATCCCGGTCATCCATATCGATGCCGATCCGATGGTGGTAGGGGCCAATTACCGCTACGATGCGGCCATCATCGGCGACGCGAAACTGGCGCTGGAAGCGCTGATCCGCGAAATCGCCCAACGCACTGCCCCGCGTGACAGCGGTGTGCGCCGACGGCTGGCCGCCCTGAAAAACGCCAAGCGGGAGCGGTTTGACATGCTGGCACGGTCGCCCGACCTGCCCATCCGGCCGGAACGGGTGGTGGCCGCCTTGCAGGAACATTTGCCGGAGGATGGCATCATCGTTGCCGATCCAGGCACCCCCTGCCCCTATTTCTCTGGCCATTTTGAAATCCGTAACAGCACGACCCGCATCATCACCAACCGCGCCCAGGGTGCTCTTGGTTTTGCCATGTCGGCGGCCATCGGTGCCTGGTACGGTCGGCCGGATGCAAAGGTTGTGGCCGTGATGGGCGATGGCAGCTTTGGCTTCACGGTGGGAGAGCTCGAAACCATCGTACGCAAGCGCGTGCCGCTGACCATGATCGTCATGTCCAACGCCTCCTACGGCTGGATCAAGGCCAGCCAGAAGAGCGGCTATGGCAAGCGTTACTTCTCCGTCGATTTCGACCGCACCGACCATGCGCTGGTGGCTGAGGCCTATGGCATCAAATCATGGACCGTCCGCGACCCGGCAGAACTGGATGGCGTGATCCGCAAGGCGCTGTCTTTCGGCGGGCCAACACTGATCGACGTGATCGCCCAGCCGCTGGAACAATCCAACGTCCCCGTCAGCCAATGGATGGGCTGAATTGATCCCGGTTCCCCTGCGGCACCGCCGCTTCCGCTGGTTCTTCGCGGCGCGGCTGCTGACCATGCTGGCCCATAGCGCCACCGTCATCTGTCTGGGCTGGCTGGTCTATGATCTGGCCCGACAGACCATGGATGTGCGCGCGGCTGCATTCCGTCTGGGCCTGATCGGCGCTGTGCAGTTCCTGCCCTTCTTGCTGTTCAGCCCGTTCGCCGGCTATGTGGCCGACCGGTTCAACCGCCGACGCGTGGTGATGCTGTCGCTTACCGCCCAGATGGCCAGCATCGCCGCAGTCGGACTGCTGGTATGGAGCGGCAAAGCCACCTTGCCGACGCTCTATATCCTGGCGGCCTTTATTGCAGCGGCACGGTCCTTTTACATGCCGGCCAACAATGCCCTGACGCCGAAATTGGTTCCGCCAGAGATCCTGCCCAACGCCATTGCGCTCTATGCCATTTCCGGCCGCGTCGGGGCCATTATCGGACCGACCTTGGGCGGTTTCGTGTTTGCCGTATCGCCCTGGGGTGCCTTTGGCTTCAGCGCAGTCCTGCTGGCTTTGGCGGTCACCGGGCAATTGATTGTCGGTCCCATCGAACAACCGCCGGGGACGGGCACATCAAAGCCACTGGGCATGATCAGGGATGGGTTCCGTTACGTTGTTTCTAACCGCATGCTGCTGGGGGCCATCAGCCTGGACATGTTCTCCGTGCTTCTGGGTGGGGTAACGGCCATGCTGCCCGTCTTCGCACGCGATATTCTTCAGGCTGGCCCGGAAGGGCTGGGTCTGCTGCGCACCGCCCCTTCCATCGGGGCTGTCCTGACCGGTGTCTGGCTGTCGATGCGGCCTTTGCGCAGCGGGGTGGGCGTGAAGATGCTGATCGCAGTTGCCATATTCGGCGTCTGCACCGTCGTTTTCGGCCTATCCACCCACCTGCCTCTGTCTATTGGGTGTCTGGTGGTACTGGGGGCGGCCGACATGATCTCCGTGAATGTGCGTCAGTCGCTGGTCACCATCGCCACGCCCGATACCATGCGCGGCCGGGTTGGGGCCGTATCGACCCTGTTCATCTCCGCCTCCAACGAGCTGGGGGAGATGGAATCCGGGGCGCTGGCCGCCGCCATCGGCCCGGTGGGATCGGTGGTGGTGGGCGGTACCTGCGCGGTCGGCATCGCGGTGGCCTGGGCAAAGCTGTTCCCGGAACTGCGCCATGCCCGGGATTTCAACCCACCTCAGCCGAACTCCTCCGTGTCCACCCCGGCCTGAACGTCGGCCGGATAGCGCGGGCCACTGACATTGGCGGGGTCGAACAGCCAGTCGATGCGCGCGATCAGGTCTTCTGGGACTTCCATGGTCTGCGCATTCTCTTCCAGATGCGCCAGCGACGTCGTGCCCGGAATGGCATGCACATGGTCCCCGCGTGACAGAATCCAGGCCAGTGAAAGCTGTGCCGGCGTCATGCCATAGATCTCGGCCAGCAGTGCGAATTCCGTTGCAAGCTCACGGTTTGCGGGCCAATTTTCCGCAGTGAAGCGGGGCATATAACGACGAATATCGGCGCGGCCCAGTCGGTTCGGGTCTTCGACGCCCCCTGCCAGCACACCGCGCGCCAGGGGTGAAAATGCCACAAACGCCGTGCCGAGGCTTCGGCAGGCGTTCAACACGGCGATCTCCGCATTGCGCGACCAGGGCGAATACTCGGTCTGCACGGCCGCAATCGGATGCACATTCGCCGCGCGGCGCAGGGTGACAGCGGAGACCTCTGAAAGGCCGATGGCGCCGACAGACTCCTCGATCGGGACCGTAGGGTCCAAACGGTGCAGATAGAACAGATCGATATGGTCAATCCCCAGGCGGGCGAGCGAGGTATCGCAGCCGGCGCGGATCGTTTCCGGCCGTCCATCAATACCCCGCCCGACACCTCGGGCGAACAGGCCAACCTTGCTGGCGATCAGCACACGGTCGCGCCGGCCCGCGACGGCACGGCCCAGGAGCGTCTCGCTTTGCCCCCCGCCATAAAGCGCCGCCGTGTCGAAATGATCATAACCAAGGTCGATGGCGCAGTGCAGAAGCCGCACCGCATCCCCCTCCCCCATGGCCGGGCCATAGGCCCAGCACATGCCCATGCAGCCAAGGCCGACGGGCCGTACCGCCCGCCCGGCCAGCAGACGGGGCGTCATCAGCCCAGCGACCCGGTGACGTCATCGAACAGTTCATCCACCGACAGGCGGCGGGGGATGATCCTCTGTTCGAACGACCAGTCGATAGCGAGTTCAAGGCCCTTGCGGTTGGCCTCAAGGCCCATGGGCGGGAACGGGTCGGGCAGACCGCCCGCCGTCAGTGCCCGGCTCTCACTGATCATGCGATAGATTTCGCGCACTACATCGGGCCGTTCGCGCGAAATGCTCTCATGTACCGCGAAAATATGGTTGATGGGTACCACACCGACACGCGCAAACCAGTCCTTCGCCGCCTTGAACGGCTCTGGTACCAGATGCTGGACGCGGCTGTCCTTGGGCAGGTCCACCCCCTGCAACGTTGCCGCCAACTCACCATCCAACATCATCTGGCCAATATCGGACCCTTTGGGCAACGGGGTGCAGTTGGGCGGATCGGCATATTCGGCCAGATGCCCCTCACCAACCGTCATCCAGGTGACCTTGTCCAGGTCCACGCCATATTCATGCTGAAGGACCCCGCGGATCCACAGGCCCGTCGTCTGGGCATAGGTGCGCACGCCAACCTTTTTGCCCTCGATATCCTTGGGGTTCAGGTGGCCGAGTTCCTTGTTGAAACCGGCGCAATGATGCTGGAACCGGCCAGAAATGGGGGCCGGCAGCATCACATAGGGCTTGTTGTAGGCTTTCGCCTGCAAGTACGTGACGATGGCCAACTCGCCGCAATCATATTCGTTGCGGCGAACCATGGCTTTGAAGGCATTATGCGCCTGTTCGGGCCCGCAATAGTTCAGATCCACAACGTCCGAGGTGACACGGCCATCCTTCATGGCCAGCGTTTGCGGATAGTCGGCAAGATTGGTGCGCAGGGTCAGCTTTTCGGCGGCCATGGTGGCGCTCCCCTTTATTCAGTTTGGCTTAAAGACGGACTTCGATCAGCGACGGGCCGGGCGCAGCATTGCAGCGCCCCAGCTCGTGGAAAAACGCTTCGGCCGTGCCGACACTGACAGCGGGCACGCCCATGCTTTTTCCCATGGCAAGCCAGTCGATGGCGGGCTTGTCGATATCGATCATGGCCAGTGCCTGCGGCCCCGGCGCGCCGAACCCCATATTGGCGTATTCGGCTTTCAGGATCTGATAGGACCGGTTGGCGAAGATCACCGTGGTGACGTTCAACCCCTCCCGCGCCTGGGTCCATAGCGACTGGATCGTGTACATGGCCGAGCCATCGCCCACGATGCAGACCACCCGTCGGTCGGGGCAGGCCACTGCTACTCCCGTGGCAACCGGCGTGCCGTAGCCAATGGACCCGCCCATGTTCTGGATCGTGTCATGCGGCACAGCCCCCGCCGTGTGGCCCATCGTTTCCCGCCCCGTGGTCAGGCTTTCATCGACCAGGATGGCATTCTCCGGCATGGCGGAGGCCAGGGCATGGGCAATGGATAGAGGGTTCAAGGCGCCGGACGGCGCCCCCTTGTCGATGAAGGGCTGACGAAACGGGTCCAGGGTCCGGGCCCCGACAGCGTCGGCCAGCATCTCCAGCGCGGACGTGCTATCCTCATCCGCGGCGGCCAGACGATGGACCTGGCAATCCGGCTGCTTCAACAGGCTGGGCTTGCCGGGATAGCTGAAGAAGGCCACGGGCTCGCCCGTTTCGACCGTGATGATATGCTTGAAGGCCTTCAGGAACTCCACCGCCTGCGGCACGGCATAGGGCAGCCGTTCCAAGGGCACGCGCCCCGCCCCGCGTTCAATGCGGGAGGTGAAGAATTGCGTGCCGATCCGCGTCCCGGTCTTGGCAGCCACCTTGCCCGCCCAGTCCAGGGCCGGGCCGAAACAAGCAGCACCCGCCAGGATGATGAAGGTGGGTTCACCAGAGCGCAGGACAGCAGCAATCCGTTCCACCGCCGCCGCGTCGGGGACACCGGCCGCCGGCACGCCGCTGCGCGCAAACGACCCGGACGGCACCGTCACCTCGCCCCAAGAGGTGTCCCCCGGCAGGATCAGGGTGGCGATCTTGCCCGGCCGGGCGCTGGCCTGCTCCACCGCTGCCACCGCATCACCGGCCAGCGTGTTGGAGGAGATAGTGCGGCGGACCCAGTGGCTGAGCGGCCGCGCCAGCCCCTCAATATCCGACGCCAGCGGTGCATCATATTTCAGGTGCGCGGTGGCATGTTCGCCGATGATATTGACCATGCCGCTGCCGGCACGTTTGGCATTGTGGATATTGGACAGACCGTTGGCCAGCCCCGGCCCCAGATGCAGCAATGTGGCAGCAGGCGCACGGCGCATGCGGTACCAGCCATCGGCCGCCCCCGTCGCCACACCTTCGTACAGGCACAGCACGCTGCGCATGCGCGGGTTTTCCAGCGCCGCCAGGAAGTGCATTTCCGAAGTGCCAGGATTGGCGAAGCAGATATCCACCCCCTCATCCACGAGGGTGTTCACGAGGCTTTCAGCGCCGTTCATGGGTGTGTTCCTTGACCAATCATATCGCGGATGGGCGAGACCTTATCCGGTCTCAATAGCCCGCGATTTCCCGCCCCTGGCCGACGACGCCAAAGCTGCGCTGGGGCGCAGACATCAAGAAGCGGTAACCTTCGCCGATCAGCCGTTCGACATTCTTGGATGTCACATGCGGGTGGCCGACGACGACATTGTGCTTTTTGCAGGTGGCGACCACCTTGGCCATAGCGTCCAGCACGTCCGGATGTTCATACTGACGCGGCAGGCCCAATTCCTGGGACAGGTCACCCTCCCCGATCAGGCAAAAGCCGATGCCCGGCACATTGGCCAGCATATCGTCCAGGTTCTCGATAGCCTCGACACTCTCGATCATCAGGCCGACCAGCAATTCGCCGTGCGGTGCCAGCGGCCAGACATCGGCCGCCTTATAATAGTCCTGCTGCGACAGGCCCCAGTAGCGGGCGGCTGTGGCCGGGCCATCGCCGCGCACGCCCTTTGGCTCGTACAACGGCGCGCTTTTGGGCCGTGCATAACGGCAGGACGCAACAGCGTTGTAAGCCTGCTCGACCGTCTTCACATGCGGCCTGAGCTGGACCCGTATGGCTGGACAGGTTTGGTCGGTCGTTAAGCTCGGTATCCGCCCTCCTGATTTTTCATGCTGCCACAGCCAGGTTGGACGGGGCTAGCCCCGTCC
Source organism: Niveispirillum cyanobacteriorum (assembly GCF_002868735.1). GTDB lineage: Bacteria > Pseudomonadota > Alphaproteobacteria > Azospirillales > Azospirillaceae > Niveispirillum > Niveispirillum cyanobacteriorum. The sequence goes on from NZ_CP025612.1 coordinate 1,015,660, forward strand.
AACCTGGGCGGCGAAGATAAACCTCATCGGGGGTCTGGTAGGCCAGTCCCTGATGCGGTCGTTGGCTGTTATAGGCCGCCAGCCAGGCGCCGATCCCTGCCCGAGCTGCCGATCCGGTGTCATAGGCCCGCAAATAGACGTCTTCGTATTTCAGGCTGCGCCAGAGCCGCTCTACAAAAACGTTGTCGATACACCGCCCCTTGCCATCCATGCTGATTTTCACACCGGCTCCCGCCAGCGCGCCGGTGAAGGCCATGCTGGTGAATTGGCTGCCCTGATCGCTGTTGAAAATCTCCGGCTTGCCATAGCGTGCCAGGGCCTCTTCCAGTGCTTCAACACAGAAATCCGCCTCCATCGTGTTCGACAGCCGCCAGGACAGGACCTTGCGGCTGAACCAGTCCATGATCGCCACCAGATACAGGAACCCTCTTGGCATGGGGATGAAAGTAATATCGGTTGCCCACACCTGATTCGGTCGGTCGATCACCAGGTCCCGTAGAAGGTAGGGGTAGACTTTGTGTGCCGGATTCGGTTTGCTGGTGTTCGGCTTCTGCCAAATCACCGCCAGACCCATCACCCGCATCAACCGCCGTATCCGCTTGCGGTTGACGCTGTGACCACCCCGGCGCAGCACGGCCGTCATTCGCCGCGATCCATACCAGGGCGTCTCCAGAAACTGCTTGTCGATCAATGCCATCAGCGCCGGATCCGATGCATTGTCGTTGACCGGTCGGTAGTAAAAACTGGATCGGCTGAGGCCGATCAGCGTGCATTGCTGCGCCACCGACAGGTCGGCGTACTGGGGGTTGATCATCGCCCGCTTATCCGCCCGGCTCATTTGCCGAGCGCCCGTGACAAAAAATCAATCTGTACCTTCTGCTGGCCGATCTGCTTGTACAGCTCGTCCGTCAGCCCTGCCGCGTCCTTGGCCGATCGGTCTACCCCACGTTCGAATATTGATGTCGCCCCTTCAGAAAGTGCACGCTTCCATTCGTTCACCAACGTGTGGTGAATGCCGTGCTTAGCCGCTATCTCCGGCACTGTCTGATCGCCCCGAAGCGCCTCAAGCGCCACCTTCGCCTTAAACGACGCACTGTGGTTCCGTCGTGTCGACTTGCTCATGCTCCGATTTTCCTCTCTCCGTTATGGAAGAGCAAATCCCGAGCTTAACGACTTGTCCAGTTTTACGGGGCCAGCTCAGCCAAACCACGCCATATACACCGCGGTCCAGGGCCTGCTTGGCCTCCGCCTGGTTCATCTCCACCCCGTTGGACGGGATGCGAACGATGGGGGTGACGGCAGGGGCCAGCGTCGGGGCCGTGTGAATCTGTTTACGGTTCAGCAGGTACTGAAGCGCGTCGCCCAGCGCCAACATGTCGAACGGATTATGCTCCATCTCGAAGACAAGCGCATCATAGGGGCTGTCCGACAGGTCGATGGCCGTCTGCTTGTCCGCCTTGGCGAAGCAGGAAAAGGCAGGCTTGCCCGCTTCCCAGGCACGGATGATACCGTTGAGCCGGTTGCTCATGATCGTTCCTCTCTCAGGCCTTTTCCGTCGACCAGTACATGAAGCCCATACCTTCGCCCGTGCCGGCGGCCGTGCGGAAGGACGGGACGTAATCAACCAGGGTCATCTTGGCGCCTGCATCCTCCAGTGCCTTTAGGACGGAGACATAGAGTTTGATCTCCGACGTCCCCGACTGGTAGGAGCGCTCATCAACATTGCCCAGCCCCTCATAATCGTAGCGGGCCAACATATCGATGATGCGGCGGTCAAACTCCTCGTCACAGACGAAGTGGGAGAGACCGCCCGACGCAATGATCGCCACCCGTGCGTCACTTTTCCAGGCCTTGACGGCCCGCAGCAGCGCCTCACCGAAGGCGATACAGCGCTTCATCGGCGGCTGTGTCGGCTCGTAGAAGCAGTTCATCAGGATCGGCACATTGGGCGGCGGGTTGTCGCCCATGATCTGGTGATACACGAAGCTGTAGGCGTGCGGCACGATGGGGGCCGGCGGCTTCATCCAGACATTGTCCGGCCATTCAAACAGGTCAGCAATATCGAAGCCATCAGCCTCCAGCGACTTGATCAGATGGGTGGCCAGTTCCGGGTGGCATTTATGTGTGACCGCATGGTCAGGGGCGTAGACGGCGCGCTGCGGCGGGCCGTTGAACGCCTCCTCCCCGGAATAGATCGCGATAGAGGGGGAAATATGGGTAAAGATCTCCTTTTGATCCTTGCCCAGGATGATGGCCACGTCGACATTCGCCGCCTCATAGGCGCGGCGCATTTCGGCCAGGGCGGCGGCATTACGGGCCGCACGGGCCGTACGCTCCTCGATCGTCAGGAACGGTGCGAAGGCGGCTTTGCGCTCCGCTTCCAGCTCGGGATAGGTCCAGGTGCGGTTGCGGTACCAGAGCTTGGGATTGTTGCGATCCCGCTCACCATTGTTCAGCCAGTCCTCCGGCGCCTGACCCAGCATACCGCTGTGGGGCACCGCCATTCCGAAGACGATCTTGGCCATCTTATCCTCCCATCATTCGATCAATTGGATTCGATCAATTGGATGCCGGCAGTTTCGGCGCGTATTTCGGGCGCAGCAGGACGACGGTGGTCACCGCGCCGATGATTAGGAAAACCAGGATGACCTGCATGGGCAGGGCATAGGAGCCGCTGACCTGCAACAGCCATCCCGACAGGCTGGCCGCCACACCGCCCGACAGGCTGGTCGCCACCTGCTGGACACCGGTCGCCAGTCCTACAGCCGGGGCCGGGATCAGGGTCAGGCGGCAAAGTGCCAGGTTATTGGCGGTGGCCAGCCCCAGGAAGGACAGCGAGGTGACATTCCAGAACAAGGCCGCTTGAAGACTGTCCGCTGTCACACCCAGCAAGACGGTGCAGGCGCCCAGAAAGCCGGCGATGACAAAGGCCTTGCGGACAAACACGGGGTCCTTGCCACGGGCAATGATCCGGTCCGCCGCCCAACCGGCGATAGCAGCCACGATGGCGATGCCAGCAAAGCTGAAGAAGGTATAGAGGCTGCTTTCCTTCAGTGAAAGACCACGCTCCTCCACCAGATAGGCCGGCATCCAACTCATGCAGTAGAAGGTGAAATAGCCGTAGCAGAAATTCACGATCATCGTGCCCCAGATTAGGGGGCTGACAATGATTGTGCGGAACGACACAACCGAGGCCCGGCGCCGGATTTCTGGCATTTCCGACTTTTTCGGCAAATCGCTTTTGACCAGAAACATCCAGGGCACCAGCCAGACCAGACCCACCAGACCGGTGATGATGAACATGGCCTGCCAGGAATGATGCACGATCAACCAGGCAGCAACGGGCGCGCCGATGGCGGGGCCGAACTTGTTGCCCATCGCGAAAATACCAACGGCGGTGCCGTTCTGCCCTTCCTTGAAATTGTTGCGGATCCAGCGGTAGCTGGCGGGCATCACCACGGCTTCGGCCGCACCGACAATGACGCGCATGATCATCAGCCCCACGAAGGCCGACATCATCCCGGTCAGCGCCGTGGCCACGCACCAGAGGATGAAGCAGAGCGTATAGGGCGTTTTTACCCCGTACCGGTCCACGACCCAGCCCATGGGGATTTGGATCAGCCCATAGGACCAGAAGAAGGCGGCATTCACCCAGCCGCGCCCCGTATCCGACAGGTCGAAATGCCGGACAAATTCGGCATCTGCGACGGCGGAGGAAATGCTGGTCCGGTCGACGAAGGCGATCAGCACTCCCAGCGCCAGCAGCAGCAGAGCCGTCCAGCGCTTGAACGCCACCTGACGGTCAGTGAGAACGGGGCTGAAAGCGCCCGTATCCGTGCTGGCCATGGTTCCTCCCATTATGAATGTTCTGGTGATGTCAATCGGCCAGCGTCGGATACAGCTTCGCCGCCGTACGGCCGAAGATCCAGGCGCGGTCCGCACTGGTCAGGCAGGCCAGTCCGGCTTCAGCTTCCGCCTTGATCTCCGCCAGCGTGCCGGGCGAGGTGGGGAAGTTGGAACCCCAGGCCAGACGGTCGGCACCGAATGCCGCCACCACTTTGGGGAAGAAGGTCTCGGCGCTGGCCTTGCCCTTCTTCACGTCGCCGAAGATACGCGGGGTCAGCTTCAGGTAGATGTTGGGCAGGGCCGCCAATTCGAACAGGCTCGCCGCATTGGCATAGGGTGGGCCGTCCAGCACGTCGGGCCGTCCCAGATGGTCCATGATAATGGCAACATTGGCAAAACGCTTGGCCAGCATGGTTACCTGCGGCAGACCAATGGGCCCCGTCTGAATGCACATGGGCAGCTCCAGTTCGCCCAGCAGGTCCCAGGCCTTGAAGGCCCGCGGATCTTCCAGTTCGGACGGATCGAAATCCTTGGTGGAGCCGCCGGTGAAAACCCGCAGCCCCTTCAACCCTTTGCCAGCCCAGGACCGGATGACGTCACAGGCATCATCGGCAACCATGTCCACAGAACCCACGGCAACAAGGCGATCCGCGTACTGGTTGCAGCCATCGACAACATAGGAATTGTCGAAGCCGTAAGTGGTGGAGGAATGGACCACGGCGGCCTTGGCCACACCAGCCTCATCCATGGCTGCGATCAGGCTTTCCACCGTGTTCGGCCGTTCCTGCGACCAGTCAGACCGCTTGCCGAACAAAGGGGCCGGCGGGTATCGCTTCTCATCATCCGAAATGATGTGGGGATGGATATCGAAATATTGCATGTCCTGGTTCCTCCCGGCGGGCTTAGAGGCGGCGCGCCTTCAACAGCGCGTCGAGGCGTGGATAGACGCGCCGTGCATTGCCTTCGAAAATCGCGTGACGGTCGGCGTCGCTCAGGTCCGGGCAGGCGTCGACATAGCGCTTGGTATCGTCGAAATACTGGTCGGTATTCGGGTCCTTGCCACGCACCGCACCAATCATCTCGGAACCGAATAGAACATTGCTGGATGGCACGACCGTGGTCAGTAACTGCACGCCTGGATGGTGGTAGACGCAGGTGTCGAAGAAGACATTGTTCAACAGCCCTTCCAGCGGCCGCTTCGCAATCTCCAACGACATGCCGCGATAGCGGCCCCAGTGATAGGGCACAGCCCCGCCCCCATGCGGGATGATGAAGCGCAGGGTCGGGAAATCCTTGAACAGGTCCGCCTGCAAAAGCTGCATGAAGACCGACGTGTCGGCGTTCAGGTAATGGGCACCGGTGCCATGAAAGTTCGGATTGCAAGACGCTGCCACATGGATCATGGCCGGCACGTCCAGTTCGCACAGAACCTCATACAGTGGGTACCATTCCCGGTCGGTCATGGGCTTGCCGGTCCAATAGCCGCCCGTGGGATCGGGGTTCAGGTTGCAGCCGACAAAGCCCATCTGCTCCACACAGCGGCGCAGTTCAGGGATGGAGTTCTTCGGCGGGGCTAGCGGCGATTGCGGCAACTGGCAGACCGGCACGAAATTGTCCGGATAAATGTCGCAGACCCGTCGCACCAGATTATTCGACACCTCAGCCCATTCCAGGCTGGTACGCTCATTACCCAGATGGTGGCTCATCAGCCCCGCGATGGGAGAGAACAGGGTCAGATCGCTTCCGCGTTCCTTCTGCAGGCGCAACTGTCCACCGCCCACGCCTTCATGGATCTGCTCGTCCGTGACGATACAGTCAGCGATCTTGGGGGCATTCACCGGATCGTCGGCGAATTCCACCTGACGCGACCGCCAGTCGCGGAAGGACTGGGGCACCGTGGTGAAATGGCCATGGCAATCGATGATCATGGGAACTCCTTGATTTCCAGCACGGGCACGAAGCGGACCAAGTCATTTGCAATCAATCAGATAGTGAGGCGGACCGGCCGCCGCACATTGATATTGGCCTCTGCCGTATAAGACCTGTCGTGCGGTGTTTCCGGGAAAAGCGGGTCCGCCAGCAATGCCGGCGGACCCAGTGCCAGCCGTTAGGGGCAGGGATCACACCTTGGCCGGATCGAAGAACAGTTCGTCGATGGACATACGCCGCGGGGTCAGCCCTTGCTTAAAGGCCGTTTCCTCCAGCGCCTGGATGGTCTTGATGTTGGCGTCGATGCCATAGGGCAGCGGGTCATTGCCCACCAACTGCTGAAGCTTGCGGTAGCGCTTGTCGGATGCCGTATTGGCCTCGCCACTGTTCAGCTTGGAAAGCCAGCCCTGCTTGGCCTCGTCGAACGCCTCATAGATGGCCTTGGCCACCCAGGGGTTCTCCTTCAACACGCTTTCACGGACCACGATGGTGCCATGCATGGGATAGACGCCGCTGCGGCGGTAATAATCCCATTCCAGTTCCTCAGCGTTGGGCAACAGGTCGGGATAATCGACCTCAACTTCCTTCCAGCCGCTGGTGGGATTGCCCGTGCGTCCAACGCCGGCATTGCCAGCAAAGCCCGCAGCTAGGTCGCCGGCCTGGATCATGTCGTAAAGCGATCGGCCCGCCGGCACATGCTCGACATTGGCCGGCAGCTTCAACTGGGTCACATGCTCCTCGTCATCCACGACCCAGGTAACCTTAGAGCAGTCGACACCCAGATCTTCCATAAGGGCCTGGCGCGTCCAAGCGCCGGTGGTGACGGAGTAGGCGCGCACACCAACCTTGCGGCCCTCCAGATCCTTGGGCTCCCGGATGCCGGCATCGGGGCGAACCAGCAGGCCAGAATGGTGGAATTTGCGCAGTACAAAGATCGGCAGGGCCACAAAAGGCGCACCATAGGCACGCGCAATGATGTAGGTGGTGGGTGCCAATTCGCACACATCAAATTCCACATCGCGCACCATGCGGCGAAACGCGGCGATCTGCGGATGGATGGTCAGATAGTTGCCATCCACCCCGTCAACCTGGATGGACCCGTTGCGCACGGCGGAGGTGTGCGGCATTTCGGCGACGGCAAAAGTCAGCGGCAGTTTCTTGGTCACGGGTTCCACTCCCTTAAGCATGGGTATGATCACTTCGGATTTCTTGACGCCATTGTCGCGCCCATTGGGGGGCGGGCGTCAATTCACCGGGCAGAGTTCCTGTCGTGCCCGGCGCGTTTTCAATCAGCGGCAGGTGCGCGGAAGGTTCAGCGGGTTGGCGTCGCGCAACTCCGCGGGCAGCAGAGTGTCCGGCGTGTTCTGGTAACAGACGGGCCGCAGGAAGCGTGCGATGGCCAGCGACCCAACAGATGTTGTCCGTACATCGCTGGTGGCCGGGAACGGTCCGCCATGCACCATGGCGTCACAGACCTCCACCCCTGTGCCAAACCCATCGAAAAGAATGCGCCCGGCCTTACGTTCCACAAGCGGCAGCAGCCAGGCTGCCTGTGCCTGATCATCGGCCCCCTCGGCATGAATGGCGACGGTCAACTGCCCTTCCAGGGCGGCCAGCACGGTGCGCAATTCCACGGCATCCCGGCAGCGGACCAGCAAAGAACAGGCACCAAACACCTCTTCATGCAACTCTGGATGGGCCAGGAAGTCGCGCGCCGAGACCGTGAACAGTGCCGTTTGGCAGACCCAGCCATCGCCAGACACCCCCTGGGCCAACGGCGTCACGGCCGGATGGGAGGCCAGACGGCGCACACCCGCGCAATAGGCACGATGGATGCCCCGGTTCAACATGGTGGCGGGCGTGGTGGCGCGGATTGCTGCTGCTGCGCTAGACACGAAACTGTCCAGCCCCTGGCCCTCTACGGCCAGAAGTAGGCCGGGATTGGTACAGAACTGCCCTGCCCCCAACGTGAGGGCGGCGGCAAAGGCCTTGCCGATGGCCTCGCCCCGCTGCTCCAAAGCCCCCGACAGCAACAGCACTGGGTTGATAGAGCTCATTTCGGCATAAACAGGAATTGGCTGCGGACGGGCCTGGGCAATCGCGATCAGCGCTGTCCCCCCCGCTCGTGACCCCGTAAAGCCCACGGCCTGGATGCGCGGATCGGCGACCAGTCCGGCCCCGATATCCGCCCCATTGCCGAACAGCATGGAGAAGACCCCATCGGGCAGGCCACACGCCGCCGCAGCCCGGGCCACGGCCTTGGCCACCAGTTCGGATGTACCGGGATGGGATGAATGCGCCTTCACGACCACCGGACAGCCAGCGGCCAGGGCCGACGCCGTGTCGCCACCGGCCACCGAAAAGGCCAGCGGGAAATTCGAAGCGCCAAAGACGGCAACGGGCCCGACCGGCACCATCGACAGGCGGATGTCAGGCCGGGGTGGGGTGCGGTCCGGCAGGGCCTTGTTGACCCGTATATCCAGATAAGCGCCTTCCCGCAGCACACGGCCAAACAGACGAAGCTGGTTCATCGTGCGAGCCAGCTCACCCTCCAGCCGGGGGCGCGGCAGGCCGGTCTCCGCCATGGCGCGTTCTACAATGGCGTTCGCATCGGCGGCCAGTTCCTCCGCGATCCGGTCCAGAAACAGGGCGCGGTCGGCGGGACCCAGGGCACGAAACGGCGCCAAGGCATCATCGGCCGCGGCACAGGCACGCTCCAGATCATCCCGTGTCGCGGTCGGAAAATCAGGAGCGATGGCCGAACCCGTCGCGGGGTTGCTGGCCGCGAATGGTGCCCCCTCGCCCCGCGTCGGACGACCGGCCAGGATCATTTCACCGGATACGGACATGGTCGCTCCCCTGGGATTGTCGTTGCCGTTTACCGGCTCTGGCTTACGCCCGCTTCCATCCCGCAGCCCCCCAGGAAGAGTGAAGGGGGTGATAAGTTTTTTGCAAAGCGTATATGGCAGCGCGGCAAAAGCAAGGCCCGTTCACCGGATTAGCCGTTACCGGAGAATGCATGTATTTTACGTCGGGAAATTCCACGACATCAAGGAGTTGCCCACTATCAATCCTTGGAATTCTGTCATTGCAGGGCGACAAGGAGTTGCCTAGGAACAGGGATGAAAGCACCGTTTACGCCCGCCTCCCAATGCCGCAGCGCAGCATCGAAAATGCGTTCCCACCCTATAAGAAATTCAATATGGTGACATTCAGGGAGGACAAAATATGCAAGAGACATTGTCCCAACGCCTTGATGCGATCAGCTTTCGCCAACTGCGTCTTTTCGAAAGTGTCGGCCGCCTGAACAGCGTTCGCCGGGGATCGGAAGAATGCAACCTATCGCAGCCTGCGGTAACCCAGGCCCTGGCGAAACTTGAACAATTGATCGGCGTCGAGCTGTTTGAACGCCGCGCCAGCGGCAGTTACCTGACACCTGCCGGGGATATCCTGTACCGGCGGGTCATCCGCATGTTCAAGCAGTTGGTCGACGCGCTGTTTGAGTTGGAGGTCCCCGGCGGACAGGTGGGGGCCGACGCGGTTGTGCATCGACTGACACGGTCACAGGTGCGGAGCCTGGTGGCGTTGATCGAACATGGCACCTTCGCTGCCGCGTCACGCACCCTTCAGATTACCGAGGCGTCGTTGCAGCGCGCTGCCCGCGATCTGGAAGGCAATCTGCGCAAGACCATCTTCTATCGCTCGGCCGAAGGGGTGATGGTCACGCCGGCTGGCATGGCCTGTGGCCGCCGCATGAGTCTGGCTTTACAGGAGATCGACTGGGCCATCAACGAAATCGACGTGGCCCGTGACATGGGCGAAAGCCGCATCACCATCGGCGCTCTTCCCTTCGGCGGTAGTGTGTTGCTGGCGTCGGTGCTGGATGAATTCCTTGCCAGCCAGCCCAAGGTCGATGTCCGCATCGCTAATGAGAGTGCATCGGAGATGATGCAGCGCCTGCGTGAGGGCAAGGTCGATCTCGTCGTTGGCCTAACACAGGAAACCATGGGCGACGATCTGGTCAGCCAGACCCTGGCCGAAACACCCTACGAAGTCGTCGGTCGGCGCGGCCATCCGTTGCTCGAACATGGGCGCGTCTCTAATGCCGACCTGATCCGGTATGAATGGGTGGTGGGCACACCGGGCTCGAACCGGCGCAACTGTTTTGACGGCTTGTTCGCGGGCGGTACGAGGCCGCGTACCCCCATCGTCACCAGCGCCCTGCCCGTCATCCGCCATCTGGTGGCCGGCAGCGACCGGCTGACCCTGATGACCTCCTATGAGCTTCAGTATGAGAGCCTGCTGGTGAGGGTGCCGATCGAGCAAACGCTGCCCTGTCCCACTATCGGCATCACCACACGCGCCGACTGGCTGCCGACGACGCTGCACAAGGATTTCATAAATCTGGTGAAATCCCGGGTCAGCACGCGGAGCATCCTGGCAGCCAGGCGAAGCGCCGCGTGACACCCATCCCTGTCAGCGCGCCAAGAACGCCACGCTGGTCGGCAGGTTGACGGTCAGCGGTTGGCCAGCCGGTTCCAGCTTTCCGCTGCGCGCGTTGCGCCGGAACAGGGTCACGCTATTGCTGCCCTGGTTTGCAACCAGCAGCCATTTGCCGTTGGGATGCAACCGGAAAGACCAGGGCACCTTGCCGCCGCTGGGCACGCGCTGCACCTCCTGCAAGGTGCCGTCGCGCCGTACCGCATAGACACCGATCGTGTCCTCCCCACGGGTGGAGGTATAGACGAAGCGCCCATCGGTACTGACGGCAATCTCCGCCCCCTTGATGGTGTCAGCCTCGTCATCCGTACCCGTGGCGATAGACTGGAGCAGCGTCAGGCCGCCGGTCTTCGTGTCCTGGCGGTATACCCAGATGACCGGGCTGAACTCCGACATCAAATATACATAGCGTCCCTTGGGATGCAGCGCGACATGGCGGGGGCCGGTGCCGGGTGGAAGGCTGACCGACGGTTCAGCGGCGGGGACCAGACTGCCCTGGCCTGCATCGTAGCGATAGACGAACAGCTTGTCCGCCCCCAGGTCGGGCACAAAGAGATATTTGCCGCCGGCATCCAGCGCCACGCCATGGGCATGCGGCGATGTCTGACGGGGCTTTGGGCCTGTACCGACATTCTGCACCGTGGATGTGGGTGCCGACACCGTGCCATCCGATGCGACAGGCAAAACGCCCGCTGTGCCCGAGCGGAAATTTGCGGTGAAGATGGCCTTGCCCTTGGCATCGAAGGTCAGATGGGTGGCACCGGCCCCGCCGGAATCGGCGCTGGAAATCACCGTCAGGCGACCTTCATCCCCTGCGGGGCGCAGGACCAGGACGCGGCCCCGCGTCTCGTTCGCGGCCTTGTCGTCGCTGGCGGCGTAAAGCAGCGGTCGGGTCGGATGCGCCTCAATCCAGGTCGGTCGTTCCAATTCGGCCGCCAACCCCACCAGGCAAAGGATCCCTTGCCGCTCATCCAGACGGGCGGCAAAAATACCCTGGCCCGGCCCACTGCCCTGCGTACCAATATAGAAATCCGTGCCCTCGCAGGGTTGTGCCGCCACCGGCCCTGCCAGAACCAGCATGGAGAGCAATCCGGCGCACCAATGGACGCCCATCCTTGGACTTATCATCATTCCCCCCGATTTATTGTTGTTCATGCTGCCTTATCGAAACTCCGCCCGAACAAGGCCAACAAGGTCAGCCAATGATGTTCAGCTTCCGCCGGGTCATGGACCGGCATATCGTCAGGAACCCAGCCATGGCGGGCGGGACGGGTTTCCACGACATGGTCAACACCGGCCTCGGCCAGCGCCTGCGTCAGTCGTTGCTTTTGATCATCGTCAAAGTTCGCATCCTCGATGGCACCGGCAACATAGACGCGAGCCTTGATCCGGGGTGCCAGCAGATGCGGGCTGCCGGGCGTGTCGTTGGCCAGCCCACCGCCATGATAGGACGCCGCGGCCACAATCCGGTCCGGAAACGTCGCCGCGGTGACCAAGGCCAGCCGACCGCCCATGCAATAACCGACGACACCGACCGGACCAGCCTTGATGTCGGGCCGTGTTGCCATGAAGGCAAGCAATGCTTCTGTATCGGCCATTACGGCCTTTGGTGTCACCGGCGCCATGTATTTTTCCCGGTGCGCCTGACGCAGTACGGGATCGGTGAAGGTGACCTTGGGATCAACCGGTTCATAGGCGCCCGACCGGTAGAACAGGTCGGGAAGCAGAACAGCGTATCCGGCTTCGGCCAAGCGGCGCGCCATCCGATGCAATGCCGGACGGATACCGGGCCCGTCCATGTATAGAATGACCGCGGGCCAGATCCCCGTCCCCTGAGGCAGATGCAGCCAGGTAGGGCACATTCCGTCCCGCGTCTGGATATCCACACATTGCATTCAATGCCACCTTTCAAAGACAACCTAAAGGCGCCAGCCCAGCCGCAACAGTAGCGCCACTGAGCGTTTGAGGGCCATTGGAGTTGGGTTTTCTGCGATTGATTAGAGGTGAGCAGTCACGAAGGCTGCCTTCGCCCAGGAAGGCCGACCGACCGGCACGCGGCGGACGGGGGCACCCATAACTTATTCATCGCCCCCCAAAACCAATACCCCCCTGAACACCGATGCATGCAAACGATGAATAGAAGCCTCAAATTCCTGTGGACTGTCGCCCCGATGGGGCTGACCGGAGCCGCAGGCCCAGAAGAATAGCCGGGAAGAAACGCCATGAAGTCCACGACCTTTCTGCGCAAGCTGCTGCTTGGTGCGAGCGCACTTTGCCTGTCACATCCGGCCCTCGCACAGATCGCAAGCAGCAACGCTGGCGAAGCCGGCAAAACGTCGGGCGACGACACGCTGGTGCTGGAGGAGATCGTGGTCACCGGCTCCCGCGTGATCCGGGACGGGTCTGCCAGCCCGACGCCGCTGACCACCATCGATAGCAGCGCCTTGTTCGCAGCCGCACCGTCAGGGTCGATCTCCGATGCGCTGAACAATCTCCCGGTCTTCTCCGGCTCGCGCAATTCCTTCAGCAACCCCGGCAGCAACGCCACCGGCGTGCAGGGTGGCAATGGCAATGCCAATGTGCTGAACCTGCGTAACCTGGGCGCCTATCGCACACTGGTGCTGTTCGACGGTCACCGGGTGCCGCCGACGCTCTACAACTCCGCCGTCGATGTGGATATCATCCCGCAGGCGCTGATCAAGCGCGTGGATGTGGTGACGGGTGGTGTGTCGGCCGTCTATGGTTCGGACGCCGTTTCCGGTGTCGTCAATTATGTGCTTAACCGGAATTTCAACGGGTTCCAGGCCAATGCTGAAATGGGCGTATCCCAGGAGGGCGACGCCAAGAATCGCAATGTCTCTGCCGCCTTCGGTTTCGATATCGGCAGCAATGGCCATTTTGAGGCCAGCGTGCAGCGGCGTGAGAATGACGGTATCCTGAACCGAGCCTATGACCGCGACTGGAACAACCTGGTCGCGCTACAGGGCGCCGGCACGGCTGCCAACCCCTTCGTCCTGAACAGCGATGTGCGCCTGCGTACCTTCAGCTTCGGTGGCCTGATCACGTCCACCGGCCTGTATAATGGCCAGCATTTCGAAACCAATGGCGTGCTGACCACCTTCGACCGGGGCACCAGCACCGGGTCGAGCTGCTGTCAGATCGGCGGCGACGGCGCTTATCAAAACAGCTCGATGGTTTCCCCGTCGGAGGGAACGCAGCTTTTCGGTCGTCTGGATTACGACCTGACCGAGAATGTGCATTTCTTCGCCCAGGCCTCGGCCAACCTGAAGGAAAATACCGGCTATACGGGTTGGAACCAATTAACGGGCCTGACGATCAGCACTGCCAATCCCTTCCTGTCGGCAGAATATCGTAATGCCTTCGCGGCGGCGGGCCGGACGACCTTCACCATGAACAAGATCTGGCAGGACGCGCCGCGGCTGGAAGCCGTCGCCAAGACCGACCAATATTACTACATCACCGGCCTGGAGGGTGATCTGGGCGGGTTCAACTGGAACGCCAGCTACAGCCATGGCAGCTCCCGCCTGGATACGACTGTCAACAACCTGCCCAATGCCCAGCGCCTTTCGGCGGCACTCGACGCGGTGGTCAACCCAGCGACAGGCAGCATCGTCTGTCAGGCCAGCCTGACCAATGCCTTCTATGCTGGCTGCGTGCCGTTGAACCTGTTTGGCCCCACCTCCTCCAGCCAGCAGGCCCTGGATTACGTGCTGGGCAGTGTGAATTTCCTGACCCATACCAAGATGGATGCCGGCGATTTCGCCATTTCCGGATCGCTGTTCGACAATTGGGCCGGCCCGGTCAATGTGGCACTATCGGGTGAGGCGCGGCGCATCTCTTTCGATGCGGCCAGCACCGCCTCGCCCACCGATCTCGCGAATTGTGCCGGGCTTCGATACAATTGTACGGCCACGACCACGCTTTATCCGACCACCTACCCGCGCAGCGGCAAGGTCACGCAGAGCGTGAAGGAAGCGGCAATTGAGGTTGAGGTGCCGCTGCTGGCCGACATGGCCTTTGTCAAGGCACTGAACCTGAACGGTGCCGCCCGCTATACCGATTACAGCACCAGCGGTGATTACGGCACCTGGAAGGTTGGCGGCGTCTGGGAAGTGGATGATGCGTTGAAGTTCCGCGGTACCGTTTCCCGCGATATCCGCGCACCGACGCTCTACGACCTGTTCCAGCCGACAACCATCATCAATGGCAATTTCGTCGATACGAAGACCAACACCGCCGTGTTCGTGCCGTCAATCAATGATGGCAACAAGGATCTGTCGGCAGAGGTGGGGCGGACCCATACAATCGGCGCTGTCTATGCACCCGAATTCCTGCCCGGCGCCACCTTCACGCTGGATTATTACAAGACCGTCGTGAATGACGCGATCACCATCGTGCAGGGCTTCAACGCGGCCATCCAGAATGCCTGCTATGGCAGCAACGGCACCTCACCCTATTGCGCGCTGATCCAGCGCAATGCCGCCGGCACTGTCACCGCCTTTTATAACAAGCCGCAGAACATCGCGCGCGTACGCACCTGGGGCCTGGATGCGGAGTTTGGGTACAGCACGGAGGTATTCGACCGGCCATTAGGCCTGCGTGTGATGGCGAACTACCAGCCGCACATCTACTATGAACAGCCGGGCATCGCCACCATCGACCAGGGTGGTGCGGGCTGGGGCCAGAACGGTTTGATGCCCAGCCCCAGCGTTCAACTGTCGGCCTTCCTCTCCTATCAGGCGACCGACGAATTCAAGGTGGATGTGTTCCAGCGCTGGCGCAATGCCTTCAAGCGCAGCGGTGTCGAGGGTCAGGTCTTCGCCGACCCGCATGTCAGCCCCTATGGAACCACCAACCTGACCTTTACCTATGACACCGGGTCGGCCTGGAAGATCAACAGCAGTTCCATCTATCTGTCGGTCACCAACGTCTTCGACGCGACCCCGCCGCTCAGCGGTTATTACAGTGGCACCACCTCAGCAGGCCAGTCGTTCGAATTCTCCGACGACCCGACGGGCCGCGCCTTCCTGATCGGCTTCCGTATCCGGGGCTAAAGCCCCGCCACGTGTTGCCGACAGGAAGCCGCCATGTCCTTCTTACGCGTCTTTTCTTCGGTTGCCGCCCTGTCGGCGCTGGTCCTGCTGGGCATCCAGCAGGCCCCGGCACAGACGGCGGCAGCCCCCCGCACCAGCTTCGTCCCGTTGGCGCGGGGTGTCCCAGGCGTGCTGTATGAACCCGCGGTGATTGGCCCCAAGGCTGAGACCGCCATCTTCATCATGCATTCCGCCGCCGATTATCTGAGCTTTCCCGGCTGCACAGAGCTGTCGCACCGGGGATATCGCGTGCTGTGCGCCAATAACAGCAGCAGCAAATCCGGCATCTCCAATGACGGCATGCTGGATCAAGTGCTGCTGGAGGCAAAGGAAGGCGTGGCTTGGCTGCGGCGGCATCCTGGCGTGAAACATGTCGTGCTGCTGGGCCATAGCGGCGGCGGCACGGTCATGAGCGCATATCAATTCATCGCCGAAGGTGGAACCAAGGTATGCCAGTCGTCGGAAAAGATCTGGAAATGCCCTGACAGTCTTGCCGGCCTGCCGGCCGCTGACGGCTTGATGCTGATCGACAGTAACTGGGGCCTGGGCGCCATGACGCTGTTCAGCTTGGACCCCGCCGTGAAGGACGAAAAGGCGGGAATGGCCCTGGACCCGGCGCTGGACATGTTCAACCCGGCCAATGGCTTCACCCCGTCGGGCTCCACCTACAGCCCGGAATTCACAGGTAAGTTCCTGACGGCGGCCGGGCAGCGTAACAACGGCCTGATCGCCAAGGCGCAAATGGCGCTAGCCGACATCCAGGCGGGCAAGGGTCCGTTCGCGGATGATGCACCCTTTGTCGTGCCGGGGGCGATCCTGCTAGGCAGCAACAACAAACTGTTCGCCCAGGATATCCGGCTGATGTCCCGCACCCGAAAGCCCTGGCCGCTGCTCCATTCCGGTGGTCTTGTAACGACGGAGATCGTCAAGACTGTCCGGGTGCCGGAGAATACCCGCAACAACTCCCCTTCCCTGATCAAGGGTGCCCTGAAGACGACGGTACGCAATTACCTGAACAGCTATGCTGTCCGCACCCTGCCCGATTTCGGCTATGACGAAACAAGCGTCCGCGGTATCGACTGGACGTCCACCTATGCCAGCCCGCCGGGCAATGTGCAGGGGGTGACGGTGCCGCTGCTGGTCATGGGCATGACGGGGCATTGGGAATTTCTGGCCGCCGAAACTATTTATGAACGGGCACAGAGCCCGGACAAGACCATCGCTTTCGTCGACGGGGCCACGCATCTGTTCGACACCTGCAAGGCGTGTGAACGCCAGCCTGGCGAATTCGGCGATACGCAAAAGACCACCTATGACTATATCGACGCTTGGCTGGCCAAGCCCGGCCGCTTCGGTGGCCTTTCCGGCGGATGATTAAGGACATGACGATGCGCTTGACCACGGGCCGCCGCGCCCTTCTCACCACCTGCTTGCTGGCCATTACCGTCTCTGGTGCCCTGGCGCAGCCAATGCCGGGTAGCGTCGGCCATGACCGGCAATTGTTGGTCAACGCCCTGCCGGCCTCAACCAAGCTGACAGTGACAAGCCCTGGTTTCGGTGAAGGTGGCGACCTGCCCCTGTCCGCCACACAGTACGGGGAGAACCTGTTTCCCGGCCTGAATTGGTCGAAGGGACCAGCCGGAACCCGCTCCTATATCGTGGTCATGCAAGGGACGCGCGGACAGGAAGGATCAGCCGACGCGGGCACCAGCATCCATCTGACCTTGTACAATATTGCAGCGGACACCCTGTCCCTGGCCCCAGGCCACCTGACTGCACCAAGGGGGGCCGGTTTTGGCCCCAATGTCCATGGGCCGGTCGCCGGATATGCCGGTCCCCACCCGCATGATACGCGCCGCCACGCCTACCATTTCCAGGTCGTGGCGCTGGACACCGTGCTGCCCCTGTCTGGAGAGGTAACTTTCGCCGCCTTGCAGGACGCCATGCGCGGCCATGTGCTGGCCATCGGCGACTTGGTGGGCTACGCGGCCGGTCCGTCGCAGAAGGCGGGCGTGGCAGCTTCCAATATACCAGTTGCAGTGGAAACAGGTCGGCTGACCGGCACCGCAGGCCGCAATCCGGAAAT
Organism: Niveispirillum cyanobacteriorum; assembly: GCF_002868735.1. Taxonomy (GTDB): domain Bacteria; phylum Pseudomonadota; class Alphaproteobacteria; order Azospirillales; family Azospirillaceae; genus Niveispirillum; species Niveispirillum cyanobacteriorum. Next base: position 1,033,135 of record NZ_CP025612.1, read on the forward strand.
CGCTGTCTATCGCGGTATTCCTTATGCGGCACCGCCGGTCGGGGATTTACGCTGGCGGGCACCTGCTGCTCCACTGGCCTGGGAGGGCGTGCGCAAGGCCGACAGTTTCGGCCCCGCCTGCCCACAGCCGGGCGGTGAAATGGCGGGCGGCCTGCCGCAAAGCGAAGATTGCCTGACCCTGAATATCTGGACCGGCGCCCAGCCCGGCAGCAAGCAGAAGCGCCCCGTCTATGTCTGGATCTATGGCGGCGGTTTCATCGGCGGGACGGGTGCCAATCCGGAATTCGATGGCGAGGGTCTGGCTGCCAAGGGCGTGGTCGTCGTGACCTTCAACTATCGTGTCGGCGTACTGGGCTTTCTGGCCACCCCGGAACTGAGCCAGGAGTCTGGACACAACGCCTCGGGCAATTATGGATTGCTGGACGATATCGCCGCCCTGCAATGGGTGAAGCGCAATATCGCCGCTTTTGGCGGCGACCCGGAACAGGTGACGATCGGCGGCCAATCGGCGGGCGCCGGCTCGGTGGGATTCCTGTCCATGTCACCGTTGGCCACCGACCTGTTCCGGGCCAGCATCGGACAGAGCCATGCCCGGTATCCACGCGATACAGAGTTGCGTTACCTGTCCGTCTCCTGGCGCACCAAGGATGCGGCGGAGAGGGCGGGAACTGCCTATATTGCGAAGTATAGCGTGAAATCGTTGGCCGAGCTGCGGCAGTTGCCGTGGCAGACCCTGATCGAAGGCTCCAACACCATTGACGCCAGCGTAGAGACCGGCAGCGACGGCAAGCCACCGTTGTTCCGCCCCGTGATTGACGGGTGGGTCGTTCCACAATCCTACTGGGACACCTATCAATCGGGCACGCAGAACAAGGTGAAATATGTTGCTGGCAACAACAAGGACGAGACGGGTGCTGTGCCAGAAACAGCCGTGCCTGCCATCCGGGCCAGCACGACCCCGCCCCGCCCCGGCATGCCGCAGACCAGTGTGACGCTGGCGCAATACCAGACAGCCGCAAAGCGCAAGTTCGGGCCGCTAGCGGATGAATTCCTGAAACTCTACCCCGCAACCAATGATGACGAGGCGGCGCGACAGAACAACACCGCCGCGCGCGATAACTCACGTATCTCCACCTGGATGTGGGGCACCTTATGGACCAAGGCCAACATGGCCCCCGTCCATACCTATTTCTGGACCCATGCGATCCCCGGCCCGACACAGGCGACCCGCGGTGCCTATCACGGCTCTGAAATTCCTTATGTGTTCAACAGCCTGGACAAGCTTGACAAGCCCTGGACTGCTGAAGACCGTCGCATTGCGGATATCATGTCATCCTACTGGGCCAACATCATTAAGAAGGGTGATCCCAATGCACCTGGTCTGCCGGAATGGCCAGCCTATAGCGCGCAGGTGCCGCAGGTAATGGAGCTCGGAGACAATTTCCGCCCTATCCCGGTTGCAAGCCCGGAACGAACCGACTTCTGGAAGCGCTTCTACGCCAGTCAACCCGCTTGGTAATGCCTCTAATGGCACCAGCAGAAAAAGGCCCGCCAACAATCACCTGCTCGCGGGCTCTCCCATTTTTTTCGGATATGGAGAAAGTATCCGTCTATAGACTATTTGCGTGCGCTGCTCGCCAATCGGTCAATCAGACCCAGGCTTTTGTCCAGGTAACCAGCCTCCGCACAGCCTGCCTTTGCCCAACTGGCCGTTGCCTCATAGGTGTTCAGCGGGTATGCCGCCTCATCCACGACAAAGCGCATGGGACCGAAGGTCAGCGCCACCACCCAAGTATTGCTGACCGGTGACAGTTGCGCCAGCTTCGCGCCCAATGCTGGTGTCACGTTGGCGTCCGTCTGGACCATGGTGACGTCACCGACCTTCAAGGCGCCCATTGACAGGCTGACAGGGGCGGCATCGGCGGTGGTGAAGCTGCAGGCGGGCAGGCTCGATCCCGGCTCATGTGCGCACATCTTGCGCAAATTCAGCGGGGTCGTCCGCTTGCCAGGACAGGTCAGCACGTCGCGCTCGCCGCCGATCATGATATCGGACTTGAAGTCGCGGATGGCACGGGCTGTCTCAATGACCTCCTCCCCCAACAGGGTACCATAGGCAGACATGATGGCCCGCGGATCGGACTGGCCATAGTAGGGATCGGGATGCGATCGATAGAGCGGGGTGCCGGCGGCGCCAATGGTAAACATAGCCACCACCTTCTCACCCAGGCGCCCCTCGATGTAACGGGAAACGGCACCTGGCAGGTCGCCACTGATCTCTGTCTTGACATTGTCCATCAAGACCGGCTCAACCGCATAATTGATGATGAAGGCCAGCGGCTTGCCTTGCAGATCCTGGAAGGCGATGACACCGACCTTGCTGTTGATGGGTTGGGTACGGTCGCGGTCGATACCGTCGATGAACCGGCTCTGGGCCGGGAACCATTCATTGCGGTTAGCTATTAGGTTCATGTCGCCCCTGCCAACACCGACACGGGCCGGCTGCAATGAGGCTTCCGCCTCCTTAACGGCCTTGTCGGTGGCGGCCTTCACCCGTTCCACCAGCTTGGTCGATCCTGGAATGATCGACGGCCCGTCATAATCGACACGCATGACGTTATGGGTATGCGACGTGCCCAGCAGGACATTGGACTCGTTGATCCGTGCCGCCTTGGCGATGTCACGCACCAGGTCGGCCGCGATCGGCGCTGCGATGGTGGGCACGTCCAGGATGACCAAAACGGATCGCGCTGCGCCGTTATCGATCATCACCGCACGCGCAAACACCGGATCGTTGATGCTGGTGAACGGCGGGGCCAGCTCGTTGATCGGCGGTGTGATATCGACCTTGGCGCTGCCAACCCGCAGCCCTGGAGTCTTGGCCAGGGACATAAAGGGGACAGCGGTCAACACCGCCAATGATAGAGCTATGGCGGCCAGTCTGCTTTGCAATGACATGGGGCATCTCCCCTTGCTTATATGGAAAGGTCCCGGAACCAGGGTTGGTTCCGGGGCAATGGCCGATCAGAAGCGGTAGCGCACACCGCTGGTGAAATAACGGCCCACAGGATCATCGCCGATCACATAGCCGCCATAGAGGCCGGGAGCAGTATTTGACCCAAAGAAGGCTCCGGGTTCCGGTTCCTTATCGAACAGGTTCTGCACATTGAAGAACAGATCTGCCGTCTGGCCCTCACCAACCTTGATACGGTAGTTCAGGTTCAAGTTGACATAGCCCGCCGCGTCGATCTTCGGCGAATTGAAATATTCAGCCGGAGCATGCTTCAAGCTGCTGCGCCAACGATAGGACAGGGTCGTCGTCAGATCGTCGATAGGTTCATAAACGGCGGTGGCCGTGAAACGCCATTTCGGTACCGCCATCTTGTTGCCCGAGGCATAAGCCACACCGGCCATCTCCTCGGTCGGGAAGCCCGGCGTGATATAAGTCATCTTGGGCTGGTAAGTCCCGAACAGGCGCAGGTTAAGGCTGCGATCATTCACGTCGGTGGCGTAATTGACCTCCAGGTCGGCACCCTTGGTGCGCTGTTCCGCATAGTTCAGCATCTGCTGACGCCAAGCCGTCACGACATTGGACGCCGCTGTGCTGCTATAGCCATTCGGCCGCACTTGGAAGGAACAGGCCGAAGAAGTGCCGCCGCTGGCGTAGCAGACGCGCTGTACTGCCTGATCATTGCCCTGGATGGCGGTGATAGCGTCCGTGATCTCAATGTCAAACCAGTCCAGCGCAATGGAGAAATCGTTGTCCGGCTTGACCACAAAGCCCAGCGTCTTGGTCAATGCCTTTTCGGGCACCAGATCCGGGTTGCCGCCGCGAATGACATCGGCCTCTACCGACAGGCCGGTCAGCAGATCCAGATAGGTATTGCGCGCAACCGACTGCGGTTCGAACAGGTCGTATAGGGTGGGAGCGCGGATATCACGGGAGATGGTGCCGCGGAAGCGCAGCACGTCATTGACCTGCCAATCGCCGCCCACCTTCCAGGTATCGGCCTTGCCAGCCGTTTCATAGACCGTATGACGGGCCGCAAGGTTGAGATTGAGGGCCTTGGCGAAATCGAGATCCGCCAGCAGAGGCACATTGGCCTCAATGGCCCCCTCACCCACCGTTTCCTCCACCTCGCCCGGGATGCTGGCGATGGGGGAGTTGATCCATTCCAGGGTGGCGGCGGTGCAGTTGAACCGGATGCCGGTGCAACTGGCTCGTTCCGTCGGTTCATCACTGGCGGTGTAGGTCAAGCTATTGCGGCGGAACTCGCCGGACAGGGCGACAGTCACCTCCCCGGCCCAGGTGCTGAACGGGGAACCGCCGACACTGAACATCACATCATCCATGGCATTGACCGCCTCAAACGAGGTTTGGCCCATGACATAGGCGATGGCAGCGGGATCGGCGTTCCCTTCACCGAACAGGTTCAGCGGGACACAGCCCGGATAGGCCGACGGATTGGTCAGCGAGACGTTACAGACCGTGCGTCCCGTGGCCGGATCGACCACAGCGTCCAAGGCGGCGGCAAGGCGACCCAGATGGATATTGGCATTCTGCCGGCCGTACTGTTTGGTCTCCGCCCGCGAATAGCCCACCTTCCAGCTATAATTGTCGCCGAAATCGCCCTCAAGGCCGGAATTGATGAAATATTGCGTGGCCTTGTTGTCGTTGTTCAGACGGTCGAAGTCCCGCAACATCCGCTGCATACGGAACGTCGTCTGGTTGGCGGCGGCCAATTGCGAGCGGATCGCCGGGTTCAGAAAAGCATTGTTGGCACTGAACGTATAATTGTTGAGCTGGCTGTACTGGAAGCCGCTGCTGGTCGTGTTCTCCGAGTAAGTGGCCTGGACAAAGCCGTGGATGCTGTCTGTGAGGTCATAGTCAAACCGACCATAGGCCTGGTGCATCTCCAGCCCCGCCTTCAGCGAGGCGTCATGGTAGGAACCATCGCCACCGATCTGGATGGCGGCATTGCTGGTGGCCGTGCCGTTGACGAATGGCACAAGGGTGCCATTCTCCGCAAAGCGCAGGCCGTTCAGCACACCGCCATTGATACGACCGCCGAACGTATGCGTGGCAATGGTGGCACCGGCCACCAGATAGTAGGGATCGGTCTGGATGCCCTGGCCCTGCAAGGTCCAGCGATCATCGCCCAACGGCCGGTCGGTGCGATAGGCCAAGCCATCATCCTTGCGGTACTGATAGCTGAACTGGATATGACCCCGGTCGTTCAGCACCTCCTGGCCATAGGCGATGCCGACATCATAGGCATCGGCATCGCCTTTCTCCGACGTACCGAACTGCCCCTGTGCCTTCAATCCATTGAAATTACTGTCCGTCACGAAGTTCACGACACCGGAAACGGCATCGGAGCCATAGACGGCCGAAGCACCGCCCGACACGACATCCACACGCTTCAGCAGCAATTGTGGGATCATGTTGGTATCGACCAGCCCATCGGTCGTTGTCGCCGGAACGCGCATCCCATCAAACAGCACCAGCGTGCGGGTGGGGCCGATATTGCGCAGATTGAGGGCCGCGATATTGTTGTTGCTGCGGTTGGGCTGCGCCGGGTTGAAAGTCTGTCCGCGCGAGCCGGAGAAGACGGGAAGCTCGTTCAGCGCTTCGAACACCGTGGTCGGCTTGGTGGCCAGGATGTCATCGATGGCCACAACGGTCACCGGCGTTGGGCTATTGTCCCCGCTCCGGATAACGCGGGAGCCGGTGACGATGATTTCTTCAAGCTCCTCCATGGCAACAGCAGGTGCCGCCGCGGTCGGCGAGGTTTGCGCCATCGCCGATGGGCAGTTGGCGAAACCGATAGCACATAGGCTGACTCCCGCAAGAGCCGTCAATTTGAAAGTCATGAGATCTGTCTCCCCTAGTGAGGCGAGTCCCATGGGCAGGTTCATAACTCTGACTTCTTGACCCAGGGATCGTCCGTGTTTTCGAAACAAGGCCGGTCTTCCTGTTTCGGCCGTACTTCCGCCGGCCCGGGGAACATGGCGGCAACCGCATACGAGGGGGTGATTAGTTCCATCACCAGGAACATTGGTTTTGTGAAAATGACGGGCCAGCGACCTTGTCGCAATGCCGATATCTGAGTATTCCATAAACTGAAAATGACTTCGTCCATAACTGATAGGGTAGGAAACCATGCAAAACTTCACGGATCACAAAAGAGCATCCAAGCATTTGTATCGCAACGGGCGGCATTTTGGTGCATTCATCGTGGCTATTCTCATAGCTGGCCTACTCATGCCGGCACATGGCCAGGGAACACAGCAATCAGCCATCATGGCGGCGGAAACAGCACGCCTTGACGCGCAGGTCGCACGTGATACGAAGACTGTTGCCAGCCTGCTTGCCCCCACCGCGACCTATATCCATGCCAATGGTTCTGTTCAGGCCAAGGACGAGTTCCTGGCGGATCTGGAGGCTGGAAAGATCCGGCATCGCGATGTTTCGCTGACCGATCGCGTGGTCGAACTGCGCGGTGATGTTGGTATCACTCACGGCAAGATTGACCTGACCGTTGGCGCGGATCGGCGCATCAGCGGCCGCTATACCGGTGTCTATGCACAGGAGGGAGGGACCTGGAAGCTCCTGTCCTGGCAGACCACCCCGATCCAGCCGGGCACGCCGGAACCAGCAGGAATATCCCGTTGATTACTCAAACAGTACTGCCACGCACTCAAAATGAGTTAACGTCCACGATCGTGGTGGGAATTCAATGATCAGCTTTTGGTGGGGCGTGCCTCACCAAAAGCTGGTTGCGGCCCTGCAAGGGGGGCATTGGCGGGATCGGCTAGAGTGGAGTTGCGACACTTCCTCAAGCACCAAGGACCCAATCAATGACCGATGACAGTATGGCACTGACCGATCTTCTCCAGAAGGCCGGCGGGGGTGATTTTCTGCGTACGCTGCCGGAAACGGTATTGCAGATGTTGATGGAAGCCGACATTGACGGCCATATCGGGGCCGGGCGCTGAACACACGGCTGGGGACGTTTCACCTGCGCATCCCCAAGCTGCGGCAGGGCCGCTATTTCCCGCCCTTTCTGGAGGCGCGCAAGACCAGCGAGAAGGCACTGGTGGCGGTGATCCAGGAGGCCTGGATCGGCGGCGTCTCCACCCGGCGCGTCGATGATCTAGTGCAGGCCATGGGCCTGTCGGGCATATCGAAATCGACCGTATCCACGCTGTGCCGGGACATCGACGAACGGGTCAACGCCTTCCTGGACCACAGGCTGGACGGCGATTGGTCCCATCTGTGGCAGGACGCCACCTACCTCAAACAGTGCAAGGGCGGACGGATCGTCTCCGTCGCCGCCATAATCGCCGTGGCCGCCAATACCGAGGGCAAACCTGAAATCATCGGCCTGCATATCGGTCCCTCGGAGGCCGAAATCTTCTGGAGCGATTTCCTGAAGTCTCTCAAGGCCCGCGGCCTGAAGGGCGTGAAACTGGTCATCTCCGACGCCCATGAAGGACTGACGGCTGCCATCACCCGCGTCATGGGCGCCACCTTGCAGCGCTGCCGCGTCCATTGGATGCGCAATGCCCTGGCCTATGTCACCAAGGGCTAGAACTCCATGGCCGCCGCCGCCCTGCGTCAGGCCTTTCTCCAGCCCGACGCCGATGACGCCCACAAAACCTTCCGTCATGTCGCCGACCAGATGCGCGATCGATCACCCAAGCTGGCGGCTTTCATGGATGCCAGCGAGCGTGACGTGCTGGCCTATATGGGCGTTCCCGCCCAGCACTGCACAAAACTGCATTCAACCAACACGCTGGAACGGCTGAACAAGGAGGTCATATGCCGCGCCGATGTCGTCAGCATCTTTCTAAACGAGGCCGCCATCATCAAGCTCGTCGGCGCTATCCTGTTGGAACAGAACGATGTGTATGGACCGCCCCACCCTTGCAAGGATTTTGTGGAGTGCTGATGATGAAGCCGGCGCTTGCGGTCGTGTATCCGGCCTGTCAGCGCGGTATTTCGACCGCTGGCCTTGATGGTATCCGCGGATCGGCCGCCTGACAAATGGACGGGCTGTGGCGCCCGCATCGTTTCAAGGGCCTTTGCCAATCCCGGTCTGACCGGTTCGCCATCACTCTCCACTTCCCTCGCAAGCCGGGACACCCGCAGGCGGGGTCCAGACCGGCTATGCAGCCATGGCCGGCGTCCATGGCCGAAAAGCGGCCTCTCGCGACAGCATGGCCCATACGATCCGTGCCGTCTTATGGGCAACGGCTGTCGCCGCCACTGGGAAGGGCCGTCGCCCGACCAGGGTCGCCAGCCATGGGCGCAAGGCGACACCGGGCCGTTTGGTCAGGCCGACCAGCGCCCGGGCCCCATGGATCAACAGCGTTCGCAGATATCGATCCCCGCCCTTGCTGATGGCACCGATGCGCTGGCGATCGCCGCTGGCCCGAATGCGGGGTGTCAGACCCAACCACGCGGCAAAATGCCTTGAGGACTGGAACTGTTTGCGGTTACCCACGGCGGCCACCAAGGCTGAAGCCGTCAGCGGGCCGATCCCGGGTATTTCCGCCAGACGCCGACTGACAGCGTTCGCCTTGTGCCAGGTTAAAATCTCTGCCTCGACCGCCTCCGCCCGCTCCCGCAACTGGTCGACATGTTCAAACAGGCTTGTGATTGCCTGTCTTGCGTCCACGGGTACCGTATCCTTGTTCGCTTGCGCTAGCCGGCGACGAAGATCCTCCAATCTGGCCGCGCCCTTGCCGGCGACCAGCCCAAACTCGCCCAGCACACCGCGAAGCGCATTGACGGTGGCTGTCCGTTGACGCACCAGCAGTGCGCGGGTGTGATGCAGGGCCAGAACCGCCTGTTGGGATACGCTCTTGATCGGCACAAAGCGCATGGTCGGACGCCCCACCGCCTCGCAAATCGCTCCGGCGTCGGCTGCATCCGTCTTGTTGCGTTTGACGTAGGGTTTCACATGTTGCGGCGGAATCAGCCGAACCTCATCGCCCAGGCGGGTCAATTCCCGCGCCCAATGATGTGCGCTGGAACGGGCCTCCACGCCTACAATACAAGGGGGTAGCTTGGCAAAGAACCCCGCCAGTTGACCTTTGGCCAGCCGCTTGCGCAACACCGGCTGGCCGGCATTGTCCACGTCGTGGACTTGGAAAACCGACTTGGCGATTTTAGGACCGATCATCTGCACAGACATGGCACGGCTCCTGTTGGTGGAACCGTCATTGCCCCGATACCGAGATATGGAGATGAGGGGCGGTCCATGCCATCAAATGGACCGTGCAGCGCGCCCGCTACATGACACTGGAAACCATCGCTCCTCTCAGCGATGGCTTCCAGTGTCATGCTGCCCGCCGTGGCAGCATGATCCGTCCGGCCAGACAGGCCAAAGAGCGCGATGATGCCGCCGCTCCTACACCACGCCACGGGACATGATCCAACAAAGCTGTCATTACGTTGCATTCCCGGTCTTTGGCGAACGGGCTTCTATCGCCCGCCAGTCGTGGATTTTCGGTGTCAGATAAAGTCCTGGTGGATCAGTTCCGCCGTATAAGGCTGTCGCGTCTGCCGCCTGTTATTCAGGGCGACCTGCTTTTCAGCGCCCCCATTGCCGAAACCGCCCTCTTGTTTACCCGCATTTCCCCGTTTCGACCCGCCGGCGGCGATGCTGGCAGGTCGTTCCTTGCGTACGCTGCGGTGATCACCCGTTGCTGCGGGGACGAACAGAAATAAACGGGGGAGAGGATGCTGAGCGATTTCCGGTTCGACCGGCTGTTCATCAATGGTGAATGGGTCGCCCCGCTGGATGGGGGCGTGCGCGGCAGCATTTACCCTGCCACGGGCCAGCCCTGGGGCGACGTCGCCTATGGCGGCAAGTCTGATATCGACCGTGCCGTGGCAGCGGCCCGCGCGGCATTCGACGGGCCGTGGCGCCGGATGCCGGGCTGGGAGCGTGCGGCCATCCTGCGCCGCTTCGCCGACCTGTACGCCACGCAGGTGGAAGCCCTGGCCCGGATCGAAAGCCGGGACAACGGCCGCGCCATCAGGGAATCACGCGGCGATATCGGGCTGCATGCCCAATATTACCATTGGTTCGCCTCGCTGGCCGACAAGCTGTCGGGCCGCACCATCCCCATGGATGACAGCGTCCATGCGTTCACCACCCGTTTGCCGGTGGGCGTCGTCGGCACCATCACGCCCTGGAACGTGCCGCTGATGGCGGCGGCCTGGAAGCTGGGGCCGGCGCTGGCGGCGGGATGCACCGTTGTGCTGAAACCGGCGGAGCAGACCCCGGCATCGTCGCTGGCCCTTGCCCGCCTGTTCGACGCGGCGGGCTTCCCGCCCGGCGTGGTCAATGTCGTGCCGGGCGACGGGCCGGTGGCAGGCGCGCATCTGGTGGCCCATCAGGGCGTCGACAAGATCGCCTTCACGGGTGAGGGCGCCACGGCCAAAAATATCCTGAAGACTGGTGCCGACACGCTGAAGCGGTTCAGCTTTGAGTTGGGCGGCAAGGCCCCGCACGTCATTTTTGCCGATGCCGATATCGAACAGGCACTGAACGCCGCCACGGGATCCGCCTGGGCGCTGTGCGGACAATCCTGCGCCCTGGGGTCCCGCATCCTGGTGGAACGCCCCATCTATGACCGGGTGGTGGAGGCGTTCCGGGAACGGGCGTCGCGCGTGCGGGTCGGCATGCCGCTGGACCCCGCCACCCATATGGGTCCGCAGGCCCATCAGCAGCAGTTGGACAAGACCCTGTCCTATGTCGATATCGGCCGGCAGGAGGGGGCGGAACTGGTGGCCGGCGGGTCGCGCCTGACCGCGCCTGACCTTGCCGGCGGCTATTTCGTGGAGCCGACGGTGTTCGCCGGTGTGGCGCCGACCATGCGTATCGCGCAGGAGGAGATCTTCGGGCCCGTCGCCGCCATCATCCCCTTTGACGGGGAAGATGAGGCCGTATCCATCGCCAATGGCACACCCTATGGCCTGGCCGCCGGGCTGTGGACGTCGGACACCGGCCGTGCGCACCGCGTCGCCAACCGGATCGAGGCCGGTATGGTCTGGGTCAACACCTATCGCTATATCCGCTGGTCCACCCCCTATGGCGGCGTGAAGACCAGCGGCTGGGGCCGCGAGAACGGGATCGAAGCGCTGGACAGCTACCTTGAAACCCGCACCACCATCATTTCGACGACCGGGCGCTTTGCCGACCCGTTCGCGGCGTAAGGGAGGACATAAAATGCGCCTGAAGGGCAAGCTCGCCATCGTCACCGCCGCCGCATCGGGCATGGGCCGGGCCGGGGTTGAACGTTTCGTGCGCGAGGGGGCGCGCGTGGCCGCCATCGATATCAGCCCCACCGCCCTGGACCAGTTGGTCGCCGATTTTGGTGCCGACAAGGTGGTGCCCATCATCGCCGACTTGTCCACGCCGGAGGGCGCCCGCAGCAGCATCGATCAGGCCGTAGCCGCCCTGGGTGGGGCCGATATCCTGTGGGCCCATGCCGGCATGCCGGGCCCCGCCTCGGTGGAGAATCTGGACATGGCCGCGTACCAGAAAGCCATCGACCTGAACGTCACGTCCGCCACGCTGGGGGCGGGACAGGTGGCGGCCCATATGCGGGCGCGCGGCGGCGGGGCCATCGTCTTCACCTCATCGATCTCCGGTCTGGTCGGATCGATGATGAGCCCAATCTATTCGGCAGCGAAATGGGCGGTGGTCGGCCTGACCAAGTCCCTGTCCCTGGCCCTGGCGGCCGATAATATCCGCGTCAATGTCGTCTGCCCCGGTCTGGCCGACACGCCCATGAAGATCGGCTTCACCGGCCGCAACGGTGATCCGGCAGAGGCGGCGGCGAATGAGGCCAAGGTGGTGGGAGCCGTGCCCATGGGACGGCTGGTCAAGCCTGGGGAAGTGGCGGACGCGGTGCTGTGGCTGGTGTCGGACGAGGCCAGCTTCGTCACCGGTGTAGCCCTGCCGGTAGATGGCGGTTTCACAGCAAGGTGAAACTTTTCCTCAAGCGCCGGCGCCGCATCCGCGGCTTGGCTTCACGGCGCACATGCGCCGCGGCGGCAGTCGCCGCCGGAGCGGTTTCCGGTTAGCCGAAAACCGCTCTGAGCCCGTCTTTATAAAAGGCTGGGTCATGGCATCGATGGATACCGAGGAAACGGGTGGCCTGCTGGATGCCGCCCCCATGCATTGGCGGCAATGGGTGGTCGTCGTGCTGTGCATCGCGCTGAACGCGCTGGACGGGTTCGACGTGCTGGCCATCAGCTTTGCCGCCCCCGGCATCGCGGCAGAATGGGGTATCGACCGGGGGGTGCTGGGCGTGGTCCTGTCCATGGAATTGCTGGGCATGGCCACGGGATCGGTGCTGATCGGCAATCTGGCCGACCGGATCGGGCGACGGCCCACCATCCTGGCCTGCCTGACGGTGATGGTCGCCGGCATGGTGCTGTCGGCAACGGCGCATGACGTTACGTTCCTGTCAGTGACAAGACTGGTCACGGGGCTGGGCATCGGCGGCATGATCTCCGTCACCAGTGCCATGGTGGCCGAATTCTCCAACGGCAAGCGCCGCAGCCTGAACATGGTGCTAAATATCGCCGGATATTCTGGCGGCGCCATCCTGGGCGGGCTGGTGGCGGCAATGCTGCTGGACCGTACCGGCGACTGGCGCAGCGTCTTCCTGTTCGGGGCCGGCGCGACGCTGGCCATCCTGCCGCTTCTGTGGTTCTTCCTGCCGGAATCCATTGACAGCTTGTTGGCAAGGCGGCCCGCCAATGCCTTGGAACGCGTCAACCGCACCCTGCGGCACCTGGGACGTGATCCGATATCGGCCTTGCCCGAACCCGTTGCCGGGATGATGAAACCGTCGCCGCTGGCCCTGTTCACCGGCGGGCAGGCACGGGTCACGCTGCTGCTGACCGTCGCCTATTTCGCGCAGATCATGCTGTTCTATTTCTTGCAGAAATGGGTACCCAAGATCATCGTCGATATGGGCCATAGCCCGGCCGAGGCCAGCCGCGTCCTGGTCGCCGCCAATATCGGGTCGCTGACCAGTGCCGTGCTGATCGGGCTGGCATCGCAGAAGCTGCCGCTGCGCCCGCTGGTGATGGGATCGATGGTGGCGGGGTTCTTCGCCATCGCCCTGTTCGGGTCCGGCCTGTCGGGTCTGGGGCCATTGTCACTGGTGGTGGCCGTGGCCGCCTTCTGCATCAATGCCGGGGTGGTGGGCCTGTACCCGATCATGGGCGCCACCTTCCCCGCTCATTTCCGGGCCGGCGGCATCGGCTTCGTCATCGGCGTGGGTCGGGGCGGATCAACCGTCGGCCCCATTCTGGCCGGCGCCATGTTCGCGGCTGGCAGCGGGTTGCTGCCGGTGGCCCTGACCATGGGGGCGGGCGGGCTAGTCGCAGCGCTGATGGTGCGGCTGCTGGTGCGGCGGCATTGACCGGCGGCGTCAAAGGGCGGCCGGCATCACCGCCGGCCGCTTGCCCGCACCGGGGATCAGACCACGTTCGGCCGACACCCGCACGGCATCCCGGCGCTTGGAGACGCCGATCTTGCGGAACAGCGATTTCAGCCGGTACTTCACCGTATCGGGCGACATGCCAATCAGGCGAGCGATCTCCTTGTTGGAGTGCCCCTGACACAAGAGGTTAAGTACCTCGGCCTCCGCCTCGTTGAACAGGCCGGGGGCGGTGATGTTGTTGCGGCAGGCCAGCACCGACTTGGCCAGCACCTTCAGGAACTGGCCACGGAACCGGTCCACCTGTGCGCCATCCTCCATCGCCTCATCCAGGCTGGGCTGCACGAAGCGGCGGGCCTCCACGAAGGGGCGGATCAGGTTCTGGAACATGGCGATACCCACGGCATCATCGAAACAGGTCCGCGCCTCCTCCCCCTGACCCAGGGCGCGATGGCCAAAGGCGGCCAGGATATTGATATCGATCAGCAGGCGCCCCGCCCCCCGCTGATCCGCCCAGGCGCGCAGCAGCGACAGTTCCGTCATCGCCGGTGCAACATCGCCCGACAGCAGGTTCAGCTTCACCCGGGCCAGCGACGCCGCCACCGCCACGGGCCGGTAAAGCGGCGATTGCGCCGTCGCCATTGCCGCCAGCCCGTCGATCCCCGCCGCCCCCGCCGCCGCGATGGCCGCATCCAGCCCGGCGCCATGCACGATGAGCAGTTCCACCTCCGCGATATCGGCCAGCAGTTCCAGTTGCCGCAGACGCCGCCGCGCCGCCGTACGCCGGGCGCGGGCAATGACGTCCCATGCCTCGTCGAATGCCCCCTCCCCTGCCAGCGCCTTGGCCTCGGTGAAATAGGCCACAGCATAGACATCGACCCAGCCGTCGGACTGTTCCATATGCGGCAGGGCCCATTCCAGCAGGGCGCGGGCGTCGGCCACGCGGTCCTGTTCGTACAGGAGTTCGGCCTGGAACGCGCCGCAATTGGCGGCCAGGTCGGAATGGTCGCCGAAATGCTCGACGATCTCCTGCCTGGCGGCGGCCAGAATGGTCTCTGCATCCTTCGACCGGCCCTGCCCGCGCTTGATCCGCGCCTCCAGGAAGCGGGTGAAGATGTCGCTGTAGAGCGAGCCGAAGGCCCGGTAATGCTCCCGCGCCGCCAGGGTGGGCTGCAAGGCCCGCTCCAGCCAGCCCCCCTCGAAATATTTGGCGGCCAGCGTCTCGCTGATATTGGCCAGGACCAGATGGTCGTTGGCCGGCAGCTTGCGCAGCAGCGCCTCACGCGCCAGCAGATCGTCGAAGCTGGCGGGCTGGTTCTCGTAATCGGCCAGCGTGTCGCCCACCACCTGGATCTCTGTGCGCAGATCGGCGGACAGCACCGCGTCTTCCGTCCGCACGGCAAAGGCGTCGAAGGTGACGCGGGCCGCCCCCAGTTCACCCAGCTTCATCTGCAGATAGACGTGGGCCAGCACCAGCCGGGGCCTTGCATGGACCAGGGCGCGGGGCAATTGCGCCAGACCGCGCGCCACCACGCCCTGCAGCCCCTGCGGGATCAGCCGCCAGCCGCCCGCATCCTCCAATATCTCCGCCAGACGCATATGGTCACCGGCCAGGATGGCGTGGTTGACGGCATCGGCCACCTGTCCACGCTGCGCGAACCAATCGGCGGCCCGACGCTGCAGGGCGGCGAACAACACGCTGTCCGACCGTTCCAGACGGTCGCGCAGATATTCGGCAAAAAGCTGGTGATAGCGGTATTCGCGCCGATCCGGCCCCACGGATGTCAGGAACACGCCCTGCTGTTCCAGCCGTTCCAGCACCAGCCAGCCATCGGACCGGCCGCAGAGAAGATTGACAAGATCACCGGTCAATCGGTCCACCAGGGCGGTGCGGATCACTACCTCGCGCACCTCGTCCGGCAGGGTCATCAACACCTGCTCTGACAGGTAGCGGGCCAGATCGGCACCCGACCCGCCCGACTGCGCGATCAGCCGTTCCTGACCGATACCACGTTTCAGCGACAGGGACGTCAACTGCAAAGCGATGGGCCAGCCCTCGGTCCGGTCCAGGATGCGGCCGACATCGTCAGCGGCAAGGGGGCGACCGGCGCGTGCCAGCAGGCTCTCCGCCTCCTGGCTGGAAAAGCGCAGATCGCGGGCCGTGATCTCCAATAGCTGTTCTTCGGCCGCCAGGGCGGATTGGCCCAGCCATGGGTAATCCCGCGATGCCAGGACGAAGCGGCAATTGGCCGGCGCCAGCCGGATCAGGGCCTGCAGGAACCCCGCCACCCCCTCCCCCTGGGCATGGTGCAGATCGTCCAGGATCAGGACAAAGGGACCCGCCTCCCCGGCCAGTTCATTGACAATGGCGGACAGGGCAGCGCGTGGCGGAAGATCAGCGGCCTGCGCCACTGGGTCGCCCGCAACCCCGTCCCCCCGGATCGCCAGCACAAGGTAACGCACCAGTTGCTTCAGATCGCAATCATCACGTTCCAGGGTCAACCAGACGGCCTTCACCGACTGACCGGCCAGACGTTCGCGCCATTGTGCCAGGATGCTGGTCTTGCCATAGCCGGCCGGCGCCTGCACCAGGGTCAGGCGATGGGTCAGCGCCCCGTCCAGCAGGTCCAGCAAGGCATCGCGCCGGATCTGGTCGCCCATCCAGACGGGCGGGCCGAATTTGGCGGCGATCAATTCGTCCATGGAACCTTGCCCTCACCTGAAGCTGGTTTGTCCGCCAGGGGTCCGTGACAGGCAGGTTACGGTCTGGGGATCGGCCTTTCAACACTTCTACCCGCGCCAAGCGCGCCGCTTACCCGTTCATACCCGCCTACACCCGTTTTCCGCGTTGCCGCATCGGGGTGCGGTTCCTTCTAATTCAGTGGAGATCGAAGCGTGGGGAGGGTTAGGGAGTGCGCATTGGCGTCGATGTGGGTGGAACGAACACGGATGCCGTCCTGATAGATGGCAGCCTGGTCGTGGCCTCCACCAAGCAGCCCACGACAGCGGATGTCAGCTCGGGCGTCGCGGCGGCGATCACCGCCGTGCTGTCCAAGGCAGAAACGTCGCCCGCCACGGTTACGGCCGTGATGATCGGAACGACCCATTTCACCAACGCCCTGGTGGAGCGCCGGCATCTGGACCGCGTCGGCGTCATCCGGCTGGCCAGTCCGTCGGGTGAGGCGCTGCCGCCGCTGACCGGCTGGCCGGATGCGCTGGCCGCCGGGATCGGTCGCGACTATTTCCTGCTGCCCGGCGGGTACGAGGTGGATGGGCGCGAGATATCGCCGTTTGACGAGGGCAAGGTGCGGGCGGCGGCGAAGGCCTGCCGGGAACGCGGCATCACCAGCATCGCGGTTAGCAGCGCCTTTGCCCCCATCAACGCCGCCATGGAGGACCGGGCCGCCGACATCCTGCGCCAGGAACATCCGGAAGCGGAAATCAGCCTGTCGCATGCCGTCGGCCGCCTGGGCCTGATCGAGCGGGAAAACGGCGTCATCCTGAACGCAGCTTTGGCCAGTCTGGCCCGGCATGTCATCGCCTCCTTCGAACGGGCGCTGCGGGAACTGGGGCTGTCAGCCCCGCTCTATATCTCGCAGAATGACGGAACGCTGATTTCCGCCGCCTATGCCGCCCGCTATCCGGTCATGACCATCGGGTCCGGCCCCACCAATTCCATGCGCGGTGCGGCCTTCCTGACCGGGGTGCAGGACGGGATCGTCATGGATGTCGGCGGCACCACCTGCGATATCGGGGTGCTGGCCCATGGTTTTCCGCGCGAAAGCTCCATCGCCGTCGATATTGGCGGGGTGCGCACCAATTTCCGGATGCCCGATATCCTGGCCATCGGCCTGGGCGGCGGCACGCGCATCCATCTGAATGAAGGTGACCTGCGCATCGGGCCGGATTCCGTGGGCTATCGCATCACGCAGGATGCCTTCCTGTTCGGCGGCGACACCCTGACCACCAGCGATATCGCGGTGGCGGCGGGCAAGGCCAGCTTCGGTGACGCCGCACGCGTGCCGGATCTGGGACCGGCCAAGCTGGCGGGTATCTGGACCCGCATCCAGACCATGCTGGCCGATGGGGTGGACCGGATGAAGACGGCGCGCGGCGACGCCACCATCATCGCTGTCGGCGGCGGCCATTTCCTGGTTTCCGACGACCTGAAGGGTGCCGCGACCGTGATCCGGCCCCCCCATGCGGACGTGGCCAACGCGGTCGGTGCCGCCATCGCCCAGATCGGCGCGCAGATCGAACAGATCGTCGACTATGCCGCCCTTCCGCGCGAGACGGCGCTGGCCCGCCTGAAGCAAGATGCCACCGCGCGGGTGGTGGCCGCCGGCGGTGCCCCCGATACAATCGAGATTGTCGATATGGAAGAAGTGTTCCTGTCCTATCTGCCGGGCCGGTCGGCCCAGGTGCGCATGAAGGCGGTCGGTGATCTGGCCGCAAAGGGGGAGATCCGCCATGCGCATTGACCGTACCGCCCTGGCCGATCTGGCAAGGGGTGCCGCCTTTCTGGGGTCCGGCGGCGGCGGCGATCCCTATTACGGGCTGCTGCTGGCCGAAGCCGCGTTGGAGCGGACGGGCGGTTTTGATCTGATCTCCCCCTCCGACCTTGCCGACGATGCCCTGGTGGCACCCTGCGGCTGGATCGGGGCGCCCACCGTATCGGTGGAAAAGCTGCCGAATGGCGGGGAGACGGTGGCCGGGCTGCGGCGGCTGGAACAGATCATGGGCCGCAGGATCGACGCCGTGCTGCCGGTGGAGATCGGTGGCGGCAATGGCCTGGCGCCCTTCATCGCGGCGGCGGAACTGGGCGTGCCGGTGGTCGATTGCGACGGGATGGGCCGCGCCTTCCCGGAAAGCCAGATGGTGATCTTCAATGTGCGCGGCGTGTCGGCCTGTCCGTCGGTGCTGACAGCGGCCTGCGGGTCGCTGGCGGTGATCGAGACCGACAATAACCTGACCCATGAGCGCATCGCCCGCGGCCTATCCGTGGCGCTGGGCGGCATCGCCCATATGGTGGAATATCCGCTGACCGGCACCCAGGCCAAACACCAGTCCATCCCTGGCAGCGTCAGTGCGGCCATCGCCATCGGTGCTGCCATCCGCACCGCGCGGACCGAACGGCGCGACCCGTTCGAGGCGCTGGCAACGGCGCTGCGCGCCACCGGCCTTTACCCCCATTGCCTGACCCTGTTCGATGGCAAGATCACCGACCTGGAGCGGGAGACGCGCGGCGGCTTTTCCATCGGCAAGGTGGTGATCGACGGGTTCGGCGGCGATGGGCAGATGGAAGTGCTGTTCCAGAACGAGAATCTGGTGGCCAGACTGAATAGTGAGGTCCGGGCCATGGTGCCCGACCTGATCACAATCATGGACCGTGAAACCGCCGACACCATCACCACAGAGCGCCTGAAATACGGCCAGCGGGTGAAGGTGATCGCCGCATCGGCCCCGTCCATGCTACGCGAACCGGCGGCACTGGCCCTGATGGGGCCGGGGGCGTTCGGCTTCGATCCCGCTTTCACCCCCATTGAAACCCTGAACAACATCGAGGGCGCATGAGCCACGGCCAATCCAGCGACGCCTATGCATCCGGGCCGCTGCCCGAACACCTGACCGTCGCCGGTTGGCGTGTGGCCCTGATCATCGCGAGCTTTACCTTCTCCCTGCCGGGCTTCCTCAACGGGGCGCAGACAGGGTTGGCGCTGGGCTTCGGCCCCGCCGTGACGGCAGCGCTGGTAGCCGGCGTCGTGCTGTGTGCCGGCGCCTGCCTGACCGCCGTCATCTCCGTACGCACGCGGCTGACGACATATCTGCTGGTGCAGCGTTCCTTCGGGGTGAAGGGGGCAGCGCTGGTCAATCTGGTCATCGCCATTGTGCATTATTGCTGGTTCGGGGTGAACGTCTCGTTCTTCGGCGACGCCATGGTGGCGGCGGCAGAGGACGGGTTCGGCATTCCTGGCAGCTTCGGCAGTTTTGTGGTCATTGGCAGCATCCTGATCACCGTTTCCACCATCTTTGGCTTCCATACCCTGGACCGGCTGGCCATGGTGGCGGTGCCGCTGGTGGGCGTGATCCTGATCGCCGTCTGCTATCTCTCCATGAATGCCGGGCCGGCCAGTCTGGCCCCGGCGGCAAACCCGCCGGTGCCGATGAGCTTCGGCATCGCCCTGTCGGCCCTGGTCGGCGGCAACATGCTGACCGTGGCAGCCATGCCCGATCTGGCGCGTTTCATCCGCACTGAAAAGGGTGCGCTGGTCGGCATGGCCCTGTCTTTCCCGTTCGCGGCTCCCGTGCTGATGGTGGTGTCGGCCCTGATCGGCCTGGCGACGGGACAGACAGACATCATGAAGCTGGTGGTGGGGCTGGGCTTCGGGGTGCCGGCCCTGCTAATGCTGCTGCTGTCGGTGTGGACGATCAATGCGCTGAACCTTTATTCCGCCAGCCTGTCCATGGCCGCCACCTTCCCCCAGACCCGCCAGACCTGGTTCATCCTGGGCGGCGGGGCGGTGGGCTGCATCTTCGCCCTGCTGGGCATCATTAATAGCTTCATCCCGTTCCTGGTGGCGCTGGGGCTGATCATCCCGCCCATCGCCGCCATCTATGTCATCGACGGATTCCTGGTGTATCGCCGGGGTATTGACGAACCGGTGGACGCCCCCGCCATCCGCTGGGAAGCGGTGGCGGTCTGGCTGGGATCGCTGGCGGTCACCATACCGGCCATGGCCTATGACCTGTCCTTGACCAGCGTGCCGGCCCTGGATGCCACCCTGCTGGCGGCCATCACCTATCTGATCGTGCTGCGTGTGAAGAGGAAATGATGGCCAGCGACCTGCAAGCGCTCAGCCTACTGGACGCCCATGACCAGGCGGCCCTGGTCGCCAAGGGCGAGGTGCCGCCCGACGCCCTGGTGCGCGCCGCCCTGGAGCGGATCGCCGCCCTGAACCCGACGCTGAACGCCGTCAGCCATGTGGCAGCCGATTATGCGCTGAACGCCGCGGCGCGCAGCGACCGGTCGGCGCCGATGGCTTGTGTGCCCTATCTGCTGAAAGCGTCGATGGAATATCCGGGCTTTCCCTGGGTATCCGGATCGCGCGCCTGCCGTGACCGGGTGGGCCGCAACCGCTATCCGTTCGCCGCTGCCATGGATGCAGCGGGGCTGATCCCCGTCGGCATGTCGACCATGCCAGAATTCGGCCTGATCGGGTCGGGCGAGGCGCTGGTCTATGGCCCCACCCGCAATCCCTGGGATCTGACGCGCGGGGCTGGCGGGTCCAGCAGCGGGGCCGCAGCGGCGGTGGCGGCCGGGCTGGTGCCGTTCGCCACGGGCAGCGATGGTGGCGGGTCGATCCGCATTCCGGCGTCGCATTGCGGCATCATCGGCTTCAAGCCCAGCCGCAACTGGAACCTGCGCACCCGTGCCGTCAGCCTGATCGATGATCTGCTGGCGTCGGACGGTCTTTACGGACGGTCGATGCGCGACACGGTGTGGGCGGCGCAGACGCTGCGCATGCAGAAGCCGGGGAGGCTGGCGCTGGACCGGCCGCTGCGCATCGCGGTCAGCCTGTCCGGGCTGGACGGGCAATTGCCGGAACCCGATATCGTGGCGATGATCGGGCAATCGGCCAGGCTCTGCGCCGATCTGGGCCATAAGGTGGAGAACCGGGAACTGCCGCTGGATCTGGCCGCACTGAACCGAGCCTTCGATATCCTCTGGTCCTATGGCGCGGGTGAGGTGGCGGATATTTTCCAGGCCAAGCTAGGCACGGCGGCCAGCGACCTGCTGGAGCCCTGGACAATGGGGCTGGCCCAGCGGCGCCGGGACATCGCGCCCGACGATCTGGCGGGTGCGCTGTCGGCCATCGGCCGCATCGACCTGCATCTGGCCCGGTTCTGGGAGGAGTTTGACATGGTGCTGAGCCCCGTTGCCGGCAGCACCGCGCCCAAGCTAGGCGTGCTGGCACCCGACCGGGCGTTCGACGCGCTGTGGCGTGACCATTTCCGCCATGTCAACCATACGCAATTGCAGAATATGGCCGGATATCCGGGCCTGTCGCTGCCGCTGTTCGAGGGGGCGGAGGGAATGCCGGCGGGGGCGATGTTCTGGACCGGCCATGGCGGGGATGATCTGCTGCTGGCGCTGGGAACCAGCCTAGAGGCGGCGCACCCCTGGGCACACCGCCGGCCGCCGGTCGCCTGAGAGGGATGAAAGATATGGCAACCCGTTCGACCCTGAAGCCGCTGCTGCTGGGGGCGTGCCTGCTGGCCTTGTCCCCGCTGCCCGCCCTGGCAACGGACCCGGCGCCGGTGGCACAGGTCGCCATGCCTGACACGGAGACCTGGGACATCCAGGCGGCCCACGGCCAGACCTACCGTATCTTTGTCTCCAGGCCCCAGGGCGAAGCGCCCAAGGATGGCTATCCGGTCCTGTATGTGCTGGACGGCAATGCCATGTTCGCCGGCTTCGCGGAGGCGCGGCGCATCCAGAGCGTCTATAGGGACGGTCAGGACAAGATGATCGTGGTGGGCATCGGCTATCCCGGTGACACACCCTATGACCCGCGCCGCATGGGCGATTTCACCGCCCCCATCGCCACTCCGGCCCTGAAGGCGCTGTACAAGGAATTCCCGGCCGGCGGGCGTGACCAGTTCGTGGCTTTCCTTATTGATCAGCTACGACCGGAGATCGCGAAGCGCTATAACATCCATCCGGTGCGCCAGTCGCTCTACGGTCATTCGCTGGGCGGGCTGTTCGCGCTGCATATGCTGTATTCCCGTCCCGGTGCCTTTCACACCATCATCGCGGCCAGCCCGTCGATCTGGTGGGATAACCAGGCCATCGTCGCGGAAGAACCGGCCTTCAGGGCCAGGCTGGAAAAGGAACCGGCCCTGGGCCGGGGCACCCGCCTGCTGATGCTGACCGGCGAGCGGGAGGAGACAGAGGTGACCGTCACCGACAGTGCAGCCCTGGCCAAGCGACTGGAGCCGCTGTCAGCCTATGGACTGCGCAGCAGTTACAAGGTGCTGGATGGTGAAACCCATGTCACCGTGCCGGCCCGGTCGGTAACCATGGTGCTACGCGCGGTGATGCAGTGGCCGTGAGGCTTTTTTTGGGGGGGAACTCGGGTCGAAGCCTAACGCCCCCAAAAGAACACCCCCGGTTTTCACCAGGGGTGTCAAGTCGACAGCAAACCTGCTGGGTTTCAGGGCTTGGCCCCGAACTTTTCCAGGGTGCCATGCACCGCCTTACCTTCGAACAGGGTCAGCAGTACATTAGTCGCCGCGATCCGCATCGGCTCCACCTTGAAGATGTCCTGGTCCAGGACGACCAGATCGGCGCTCTTGCCCGGCTTGATGGAGCCGGTCAGGTCTTCCATGCTGTTGGCATAGGCGACGTCGATCGTATGGGCCTTCACCGCCTCCTCCAGGGTCAGAACCTCGCCCGGCAGCAGTGGCGGGGTCGCCGGTTCCTCGTAATTCACGCGGGTGATGGCCACCTGCAGGCCCGCCAGCGGATTGGCGGTCGCCACGGGCCAGTCAGCGCCATAGGCGATGATGCCGCCGCCATTCAGGATGCTTTTGACCGGATAGATCCATTGTGACCGGACGGGACCGATCACCTGCTTGGTCAGGTCCATATAGGGATAGTTGCTGGCCCAGGTCGCCTGGAACTGCGCGATCACACCCAACTGGCCGAACCGCGGCTGGTCGGCCGGGTCCACGACATTCATATGGGTGATCATCGGGCGATAGAGGCTGCCATTGGCGGCCTTGGCGCGTTCAAACACATCCAGTGCCACCCGTGTGGCGGCATCACCGATGGCGTGGACATAGGGCTGTATGCCGGCGGCACCAAGCTGGGTCACGGCCTTTTCGAACGTTTCGGGCGTGATCTGCAGGGTACCGTGATTGTGCGGATCACCCACATAGGGCTCGATCATCGCCGCCGTCTTCTGCGGGATCACACCATCGGCATAGAATTTCACGGCGCGGGCCTTGAAACCGTAGGTTTCGGCCCGTTTCGCCGCCGCCAGAAGGTTGGGGATCTGCTCCAGGCCCTGATCATTCTCCCATTTCATGGCGACGGCGACATGGCTGGTCAATTCGCCCTTGTCCTTCACGGCCTTGTAGGCGTCCAGCACGGCGCTGGCACCCTGCGCGCCGACCCCGATCCCGGCATCGTGCCAGTTGGTGATGCCCAGGCTGTTAAGGATGGCGGCCGTATAGATGATCGAGTGCTGCAACTCTTCGGCGGTCGGCGGGGGAACGAGGGATTGGACCAACGCCGTGGCGGCTTCCTGCAGGCCACCCACCGGCTCCCCTGTCTTCGGGTCCTTGTCGATCTGGCCGTTCAGCGGGTTTGGCGTGCCCTTGGTGATACCCGCCATCGACAGGGCCTTGGAATTGACCCAATAGCTGTGGCCACCCACGGATTCGAAGACCAGCGGACGGTCGGTGGACACGGCGTCCAGCACCTCCTTGCGGGGGATGCCATTGGGCGGAAACAGCGCGTCCTGCCAGCCCACGCCATAGATGGTGCCGGTTCCGGGGGCCGCCTGGATGCAGCCGGCGATGATGCGCTGATAATCCTCCAGCGTCTTGCCTTCATGCAGGGAGCAGCGGGAATAGGCCAGGCCACCGAACACGGGATGCACATGCGCATCGCCGAAAGACGGCATCAGCAGCCGCCCGCCCAGATCGACTACCCGTGTCCCGTCACCCTTGTACCGGGACAGATCGGCAGACGTCCCCACGGCGACGATCTTGCCATCGTCCACGGCCACGGCCTCTGCCCAGGGCTGGCCCGGTTCCACGGTATAGACGCGGGCATTGGTTAACAGCAGGTCGGCAGCCGGAGCCTTTTCCGGCTTGTCCCCGCAAGACACAAGGGCGGTGGTGCCCAGCAGCAGCAACAGCCCTTCCACGCAACGAATACGGGTGCGGCCTGACAGCATCGACATCAATCACCTCTCCTCAAGAATCGAAAGGGCGGCCGAAGCCGCCCTTCCCTCCATTGTCATCAGAACTTGCGCGTCACCGACGCCAGAACCGTGCGATCCTTGGCGGCCACGCAGTAGCCTTCCGGCGGGGAAGACAGGCCGCAGGTGGCATAATACTTCTTGTTGAACAGGTTGCTGGCATTGACCGATGCCGACCAGTCGCCATAGCTGGCGGAGACCATGGCATCCACCAGGGTCACGGACGGGGTGAGGAAGGTCTGGGTGGTATCGATCTTGTTGCCGATATAGCGCACGCCGGCACCGGCCCGGAACTCCCAATCCGCTCCGACCTCGAAGGTCTTGTTGCCCCAGAAGGAGGCCATTTCCTTGGGAATGTCGATCAGGCGGTTGCCCGCCGTCAGGGTCGAGCTGGAAGTCAGCACCTTGGGATTGGCGTAGCTGTAGGAGGCGGCGATATCGTAATCGCCAGGAAGGCGGATCGTCGCCTCAAACTCCACACCCTTGGACCCAACCGAACCACCCTGGATGAAGTTCTGGATGTTGGCCGGATCCTGGGAGACGTAGTTGCTTTCCTCGATATCGAAATAGGCGGCGGTGATCAGGGCGCCGCGCATCGGCTCCCACTTGGCGCCGCCCTCATACTGGCGGGCCGTGCGGGGGCTGAAGGCATTGCCGAAATAATCGCCGCCCGGCACGGGCAGGAAGCTTTCCGAATAGCTGACATAGGGCGAAATGCCGGCGCCCAGTTCGCCGATGATGCCGCCGCGATAGGACCAGGCATTCTGCCTCAGCTCACGCACGCCGTTGCGCTCCGATGTCGACCGGTCGCGCCGCGCGCCCAGCAGGACATGGACGCGGTCGCCCCAACTGATCTGGTCCTGCACATAGAGGCCCAGTTGGGTGCTCTTGTAATCCAGGAAGTTGGTATAGCTATAGCCGAAGCTGGCGCCATATTGCGGATTATAGATATTGATCGGCGGCGGGCTGGGGCCGTTGAAGCAGCCATACAGGCCCTGATAATCGTCGCAGGAGAAGCCCTCATCCTTGCTCTGCTTGAACCAGGTATAGTCAATGCCGAACAGGACATTGTGCTTGATGTCACCGGTCATGAAGGTCACCGACAGGTTGTTATCGGTATTCAGCACCTTACTCTTCTCCCGGTTCACGTAGTATTCGCGCTTCAGCAGGGTTTCAGCCGCATCGGCGAACGGATTTGCATAGGCGAAATAGCCGCCGTCGGACAGGTCGGCATAGACCTCCTTGTAATCCGTATCCATGTAGGAATAGCGGGTACGGCTGTTGAAGACGATATCCTGGGTGAACTTGTGGCTGAACAGAGCGGACCCGGATGTGTATTGAGTGTCCATGCCGCCAAAATCTGGCTCGCCCTGGTAGAAGTTGAAGGCCACCCGCTTGGTCTTGTTGGGCGCCAGAATAGACTTGGATATCGGCACATAGCCCAGGGAGCCCTGGCTGTCATCCTGGTACAGACCGATCAGGGTCAGACTGGTGTCAGGCGTGATGTCCAAGGTGAGCGACGGGTTGATCAGGATACGGTCGTCCGGTGTTCCCCACTGGGATTCCCCGTCACGCCCCACCGCCACCAGGCGCGCGGCCACCGTCTCGGACAGGGCACCGGTCACGTCGCCCTGGATCTGCTTGCGCTTGTCGGTACCGAAAACGATTCCGACCTCGCCCCCCGTCTCGAATTTCGGGGTCTTGCTGGCGCCGTTCAGGATGCCGCCGGGGCCGCCGGCACCGTACAGAACCGAGGACGGGCCACGCATCACTTCGGCGCGTTCCAGCGTGAAGGTCTCCAGCCGGGCGCCATAGATGAAATCGGGCATGCGCTTCAGCCCGTCGAGGTACTGGGCGGCATCGAAGCCGCGGGCCGTGACGAAGTCGCCGCGGCTATCGACGCTGGTGGCACCCGACACGCCGGCGCTGTAGCGATAGATGTCCTGCAGATCCACGGCCGTGCGGTCGCGGAATTCCTGATCGGTGATGACGCTGATCGCCTGCGGCGTCTCGATCAGGGCGGCATTGGTCTTGGTCCCGACCAGGGCCCGCTCACCGACCACGACGATCTCTTCCAGCGCGTCGCCACTGCCGTCCTGCTGCGCCATCGCCACGCCAGGTAGCGCCAGGGTCGACAGCAGCGCCAGTCGCAGCGCCCTCGTCGGGAATGTTGACTTGGTTCCGTTAAGCATCATTTCCATCGTAATCCCCTTTACCATCCCTGCTGTACTTGGCCAGCAACATTGATTTTTGGATCGCATGGACGTTCGATCACGGAAGGACCGTGTCAGCTCGCCTCTTGCCGGAAATCAGCTTGGCGCAATGCCATTCTTGAGAAATGTTATAAACGGGGTAATGCCGGGTAAAGACGGGTAAGCCCAAGGGCAAGGTGCCGGGTGTCTGCCGAAACAAGACCTTACACGCTCTCGACCTTACCCGATTACCACCCCGCTTACCCTTCCGCCACATTGCACGGCCCTACCGCTGGCACCCACCCTCTACCCGGTGAAACGCGACACCGGAAAGGGGCATGACATGGACAGGATCGACCCGGATATCGCCCGGTTCGTGGAACAGATGCGCCAGGACTGGAAGCAGTTCCCACCGTTCGAGACCCTTTCCTTTGCTGAACAAAGGGTGGCGGCGGAGAAGGTGCGGGCGCGCTGGGCATTGGGCGGGCCGGTCATGGCCCGGACCCTGGAACGAAGCTTCGATCCCGGTGCCGGCGAGTTGCGGGTCCGGGTATACCAGCCCGTCAATGACGACTCCCCGTTGCCGGCCCTGATTTACATCCATGGCGGCGGCTTCACCCTGTTCAGCATCGACACGCATGATCGGCTGATGCGTGAATATGCCGCGCGCGGGGGTTTCGTGGTCGTCGGCGTCGATTACCCCTTGTCGCCGGAAGCGAAATATCCGACCGCACTCAACCGGATCGAAGGGTTGATGCTGTGGCTGCGGGATAATGCCGGGCGCTGGGGCATCGATCCTGACCGGCTGGCCATGGGCGGGGACAGCGCCGGTGGCAACCTGTCATTTGCCACCTGCCTGCGCCTGCGTGAACGGGGAGAACTGGGACTGGTAAAGGCCATCCTGTCCAACTATGGCGGCTTTTCCGCCACCATATCGGACGAGGCGGAGGCGCGGTTCGGCGGCCCTGCATCGATCCTGCACCGGGAGGAGGCACGGGGATACTGGGCCAATTACCTGCGCGGGCCTGAGGATGAGGATGATCCGGAGGCCTGCCCCCTGCTGGCCGAATTCAGCGGCTTCCCACCTTGCTTCCTGGCTGTGCCGGAGCTGGATCTGGTGGCCGAACATAGTCTGGCGATGCATGAACGGCTGAAGCAGGCGGGGGTGGACGTGGAATGCGTGGTCTATCCGGGTGCCTTGCACAGCTTCCTGGAGGCCATGTCCATCTCCGCCCTGGCCCGGCGGGCCATCGCCGACGGGGCGGCGTTTGTGGCCCGCCGGATCGGCGCTTAACCCCCTGCCCGGATGCGGGCTTTGCGGTAGCCATAGCCAAGATAGAGCGCCACGCCGCAGGCGATATAGGCCAGCAGGATCAGGGCCGGGGCCCAGTCGCCCTGGATCGCACGCAGCACGATATCGTCCAGCACCGGGACCGCCATCATGACGCAGGACGCCAGCGCCAGCACGGGCACGGTGCCGATCCAGACGCCCCCCACCCATATGCCGCCCAGCGGCACCTTGAACGGGCGTGGCAGGTCCGGATGGGTGGTGCGCAGCTTCATGACGGCGATGGCAACGGTCGAGAAGACGGCGATCGTGCCCAAGCTGACCAGATCAGCCAGCAGGGCGATGGGCAGCAACGCCGCCGCAACCGCAGAGATTCCGGCCACAATGATGGTTGCGAAGCCCGGCGTGTGGAAGCGCGGATGCAAGCCGGAAAAACGCGGCGGCAGCAGCCCGTCGCTGGACATGGCGTGGCAGACACGCGACTGGGCATAGGTGTTGATCAGAAGGACCGACGCCAGGCCCGTCAGGGCACCGACCTTGATGATCACGGCCATCACCGGCATGCCCACGGCACCAACGGCGACGGCAATCGGGTCCGGCACATCCAGCGCTGTGAAGGGCACCAGCCCGGTCATCACCAGCGCGACGGCGCCGTAGAGAACGCTGCTGGCCACAAGCGCCCCCAGGATTCCCAATGGCACGTCCCGCTGCGGCCGCTTGGCCTCTGCCGCTGCCGTCGCCACCGCCTCGAACCCCAGATAGGCAAAGAACAGGATGGAGGCGGCGCGGAAAATGCCCGGCACGCCATAGCGGAACCCACCCTCATTCTCCGGAATGAAGGGCAGCCAGTTGGCGCTGTCCACCCTGCCGGCTCCGACCAGGACGAAGCCGATCAGCACGCCCACCTTCACCACCACCAGCACCGTATTGACGGCGGCCGACTGCCGGATGCCACGCACCAGCACCCAGGCCACAAGGCCCAGCGCCGCCACCGCAACCAGATTGATGCCGCCGTCGGCGATCAGCGTCACCCCGCCGGGCTCCCCCTGGGTCCGCAGCCAGGATGTCGAAAGGGCGGCCGGTACCACGACGCCGAAATCGCCCAGCAGACTGGTCAGATAGCCTGAGAACCCGACGGCCAGGGCGGCACCCGCCAGTCCGAATTCCAGCATCAGCATCCAGCCCAAGCCCCAGGCGAACACTTCCCCCAGCACCGTATAGGCATAGGCGTAGGAGGCGCCCGACAAGGGCAGCACCGACGCCAGCTCCGCATAGCATAGGCAAATGAAGCCGCAGGCCAGGGCCGCGATCAGGAAGGACAGGATGACCGCCGGCCCCGCATAATGCGCGGCCGCCGCCCCGGTCATCACATAGACGCCGGCCCCGACGATGCAGCCGATGCCGATAAAGATCAGTTGCCATGGCCCCAGCGTACGGGTCATGCCCCCGCTGTTGGCATCCCTGCGTGCCATTTCCATGGGTTTGCGCATCAGGAAGGAACGGGGCGGCTTGTCCATCTGGGGGAACTCCCTGGGGTTGGGGATGGTTCAATTCAGCGCACTCCACCCCGTCATCCCGGCGAAAGCAGGGATGACGAAACAAGAAGATGCGTCCTATTCCGACAGCCCCAACTCCGCCAGGATCGCCGCCCGGTCGGCGTCAAGGGACGGGGCGGGGCGGTCGGGTGTCTGCCGGGCGGTATCGCTGGCAAAGGGCGGGGCCGTGTACATCAGGCCGCCTTCCACCGGATGGGTCATGGTGCGGAAATAGCCACTGCCAGCCAGATGCGGTTCTGCCGGCAGATCCTCCAGCCGGTTGACGGGCGCGCACGGTATATCGGCGGCGCGCAACGTCTCCAGCCATTCGGTGGAGGTGCGTTTAGGTGCCGCCTGCGCCACCAGCCCGTAAAGCCGGTCGATATTGCGCGACCGGCTCTCATCACTGGTCACCTCCTGCGATGAGGCCAATTCCTCCTGCCCCACCAGCCGCAGGAAGCGCTGCCACTGTGCCGCAGTGTAGGGCATGATGGTGACGTAGCCGTCGCGCGTACGGTAGGGCCGGCGGCCCGGCGAGTTCAGCCGGCCATAGCCCCGGTCGGGCAGTGGCGGCACGAAACTCTGACCAGACAGCTGCTCGATCAGCAGGAAAGAGGCCATCGCCTCGTACATCGGGGTTTCGACATGGCAGCCTTCCCCCGTGCGGCCGCGCGACGCTAGCCCGGCGGCGATGGCGAAGGCCAGATGCAGCCCCGCCACCTTGTCGCACATGACGGTGCGCACGAAGCGGGGTTCGCCATTGGCGTCTTCATTCAGCCAGGCAAGGCCGGATGCGGCCTGGATGCAGTCATCATAGGCTGGCTCATCCCCAAACAGCCCGCGCCCGAAGCCGCGGGCCGCGCAATAGACGATATCGGGCCTGACGGCCTTGATGGCCGCATAATCCAGGCCCAGCTTGCGGGCGGCGTTCTCACGCATGTTGTGAACGAAGACGTCGGCCGATGCGACCAGCCGGTCCAGGATGCGCTTGTCATCCGGTCTGGTCAGGTCAAGGGCGATGGAGCGCTTGTTGCGGTTCAGGTTCAGGAAACCCGCCCCGTCGCCCCCCGGACGGCCGGGCCGGGCGGCGCGGAACACGTCGCCGGCCATGGTTTCCACCTTGATGACGTCCGCCCCCATATCCGCCACCAGCTGCGTGGCATAGGGGCCCAGCACCACGGTGGACAGATCAACCACGCGCACACCCTTCAGCAGATCGAACATCGCAGCTTTTCCCCTTATCTACCCCACCAACTCACGCGACCGGGCCGCCGCCGCCTGCACCACCTGCCCCGCAAGGGTATCGATGGTCTCCTCCATCGCACCCAGGCCGGCCGCGGTGGTGCCGCCGGGGCTGGTCACCTGACGCCGCAATTCGTCCAGCCCAGCACTTTCCACCTCTGCCAGACGGGCGGCACCGATGAAGGTCTGGCGCGCCAGCCGCGTTGCCGTCACGCCATCCAGCCCTTCGGCGATGCCGGCCCGGATCAGCGCCTCGGTGAAGCGGAAGAAATAGGCGGGGCCGCTGCCGGACAGGGCGGTAACGGCGTCCAGGTCGCCCTCCCTTTCCAGCCAGAGCAACGCCCCTGCGGGGTGCAGGATGCGGTCCACGGCGGCGCGCTGGGCCTGGGTGACGGCGGGCAACGCCACCGCCGCACTGATGCCATGGCCGATGGCCGCCGGCGTATTCGGCATGGCGCGCACGATGGAAGCATCCGCCCCGGCGGCAGCGGCCAGCCGGGCCAGCGGGATGCCGGCCATGATCGACAGGAACAGGGTGCCCGGACGGGCCAGCGCCGCCAGTTCCGGTGCGATGGTGGCGAAGGTCTGCGGCTTCACGGCCAGGATGATCGTGCCACAGCAGGGAGCGTCGGCCAGAGCCGACAGCCGTTCCACCCCGGCCGGCAATTCGGCGGCATGCGGGTCGAAGGCCAGGACCCGGTGGCTGGCCACCAGGGTCCGGGCGATGGCTCCGCCCATGCGGCCGCAGCCAATCATCAGCACGGGGTCAGGCATCGCTCCCTTCCTCCCACCGTCCGGGATTGAAGCGGCGCATCCAGTCGGCAAGGTCGGTTTCGGGCATGCTGGCCAGGATAGTGCGCAGCGTGTCCGGCCGTTCATCCTGACCCAGTTTGAACTTGCCCCGGGTCCGCGTGACACGGGCGCGGAAGCCGACAATATGCCGGATCAACTGGTCGTAACGCGGGCCCAGTTCCGACGGGGTCCAGGGCAGCGCCTTGTCACGCTCCACCTGACCGGCCAGCATGTCCAGGGACGGGGCGGTCAGTCCCTCCTCCACCGTCACCTCGGCCCAGACGCGAAGCTGTGCGTAGTTCCAGGTCGGTCCCCAGTCGCGGCGCCCGGCCTGCGACGGGGAGACATAGGATTGCGGACCCTGGAACAGGATCACCGCGCGCGGATCGCGCGCCAGGGCCGCGTTCAGCGGATTGGACCGCGCGAAATGGCCGATCAGCTCGGTCAACCCGCCCTCCTCATTATAGACACCCACCAGGGGCAGCAGGCTCGCCTCCTCCCCGTCCGGGGTCATGAACCAGGCCAGCGGATGCCGGTCGATGAGATGGCGGATATCGGCGGCAGTGTAAGTCTCGAAAATGGTGGACATGCCCTGTTTACCCGTCTGCGTTCCACGGATTACCCGTTGCAAGGGCTTGATGATCGTGCGGGATTGGACCATAGGAAACCACCAAGATGATAAAATCGAGGGGTCCAATGGCGCGCACCTGGCAGGCCGGCCTGAGCGAGCGGATCGACGCCAGCCGCCCGGCCCCGCTCTACATGCAGATCATCCAGGCGGTGATCCATGATATCGAGAGCGGGCGGCTGGCGTCGGGCACCTATCTGCCGTCCAGCCGCGCACTGGCGGAAATGCTGGGCGTCAACCGCAAGACGGTGGTGCTGGCCTATGAGGACCTGATCGCCCAGGGCTGGCTGGACAGCACAGCCACACGCGGGACGCTGGTGTCGGTGACATTACCTGAAAGCGGCGGGGCCAGGGGCAAGGCCGTCGCCCGTCCCCATGGCATTGCGACACCCGGCTATGGTTTCAACGCCCCGCCGGAACGCCCGCTGGCCCTGCCCGGCGGCAGCGGGTTGAAGCTGGATGAAGGCGCGCCCGACGGGCGATTGTTCCCGCCGGAACTGCTGGCACGCGCCTATCGTGCCGCCACGCACCGCGCCTCGCGCACCAACGGGCTGCAATATCGCGATCCGCGCGGCGTGCCGGAACTGCGGGACGCGATTGCCGGCATGCTGAAGACCCAGCGCGGCATGCCGGTGGGGATGGAGAATATCTGCATCACGCGCGGCAGCCAGAACGGCATCTTCCTGGCCGCCATGACCCTGCTGCGTCCCGGCGACGCGGTGATCATGGAGGAACTGACCTATGAACCGGCCATGGCTGCGTTCCAGGCGCTGGGGGCCCGCATCATTCCCGTGGGTCTGGACGAGGGCGGGATGGATCTGGACGCGGTGGAGGCCACCTGCCGCCAGCACAAGGTGAAGGCCGCCTTCGTCACCCCGCATCATCAGTTCCCAACGACGGTGGCATTGCGGCCGGACCGGCGGCTGCGGCTGGTGGAACTGGCGCGCCAGCATGGGTTCGCGCTGATCGAGGATGATTACGACCATGAGTTCCATTTCCAGTCACAGCCACTGCTGCCCATCGCCGCCTACGCGCCGGACCAGGTGATCCATGTCGGATCGCTGTCCAAGCTGCTGCTGCCGGCCCTGCGCATCGGCTATATCGCAGCGCCGGCACCGGTGGTGGATGCGCTGGCCCATATGGTGTCGCTGAGCGACGGCATGGGCAATGGCGTGACGGAAACCACCGCCGCCATCCTGATCGAGAATGGGGAGTTGCGCCGCCACGCCCGCAAGGCGCGGCAGGTCTATGCCGGACGCCGCGAAAGCTTTGCCGCCGAACTGCGCCGGGTGCTGGGCGACAGGGTGGATTTCCGTATTCCCGATGGCGGCCTGGCCTTCTGGCTGCGCTTTGCCGGGGACCTGGACGGGATCGAGGAACGAGCCAGGGCAGCCGGGCTGCGCTTTGCCGGGTCAAGGTCCTTCATGGCCCGGCCGGACGCGCCCCGCGGCCTGCGCGTCGGTTTCGCATCCCTGAATGAGGCGGAGGCGCAGACCGCCATCGCCATTCTGGGCAGGGCGACAGGCTGAACACTGGACCCGTATGGTTACCAGGAACTGGAGGTTTCGCCCGCCTGCCTTGAATGAGCACATCTGGATCAAGGCAGGGTTAAGCGGGGGTTATGATGTCCAATCCATCGACAGGCCGGCAGAAGGTGACACCGCGCGGCTGGTTCATTCGGCTGCATCGCTGGCTGGGCTTGGGGGCGGCCCTGTTCTGGCTGATCCAGGCTGTGACGGGCACCCTGCTCAGCTTCCATTTCGAACTGGACGACGCCTTGATCAGCAACGACAGCCGGCCCACCGACATGGCGGCGGTGGAACGGCGGCTGGACGCGCTGGGTCCGGGGGTGGTGTGGATCTGGACAACGGCAGGCCTGCCCGACCGCTATGTCATCAACTACACGGACGCCGGCGGGGTGGCGCGCAAGGCCCGGATCGATGGTGGGGGCGAGGTGCTGCGCGACCGGCCAGCGGACGAATACACCTTCTTCGAACTGATGCGCGGCATCCATATCGACCTGCTGGCCGGACGGGTCGGGCATTGGATCATGGCGGTGACAGGCTTGCTGCTGGTCACCAACCTGATCTTCGGGCTGGTCGTGGCCTGGCCGCGCGGCGGGGGCTGGCGCCGGGCGCTGACGCCCTTGAAGACCAGGCATCCCGTGGCCCGGTCCTATTCCCTGCACAAGGCCGTAGGCCTGTGGGTGGTGATTCCGGCCCTGCTGCTGGCCGGCACTGGCAGCCTGATCCTGTTTGAGCATGAAATCGGTGATCTGGTGGGGGCGGAGGATGTGCAACTGCCAGCCAACCCGCCACAGGGACCGGGGGTAGGGCTGGATGCCGCCGTGCGGGCCGGCGTGGCCGCCATTCCCGGCAGTCGCTTTGTGGGCACCACCATGCCGTCCGGGGACGATGCCAGCTATTACCTGTGGGTCCGGGCGCCGGGTGAGCTTTATCGCGGCGGCTATGGCGGCAGTCTCGTGATCGTCAACGCCAACGATGCCAGCATCCGGGGCGCCTGGCCGGTAACGGAGGCGCCAATGGCCAAATCCTTTGTCGCCTCTTTCTACCCGCTGCACACCGGCGAGGCCGGTGGTACGGCAGGTCGTGTCCTGGCCCTGGTCACGGGTATGGGCCTGACCTATGTGCTGGTCTACGGAATGCTGCTTTGGTGGCGGCGGACGCGGCGGGGCAGTGCTAACCGTGGCTGATATGCGCTTGTGCCCTTCGACCCAGGAAGCCGGCGCGCGCCTGTTTCAGTAGCTCATCATTCCCTAGCCAGACCGCTGCCAGTTCAGAATGAAGGCCGCGGTGCCCGACGGATTCTGAGGCGATGACGGCCCCGGCACCCATGCACGGCTTGCATCACAAGTATGATTTTAAGAGTCATTCGCATTTTCTCCGCACAGCGTTAGACAGATGCGAATAATTCTTAATTCGATTGGAGCTCCGTCATGTCTCTCCGCCCTTCTTCCATACCGGCAAAGCGGTTGCTGCTTGTGCCGTTGCTGCTGGGCGGTGTGTCGGCCCCTGCCCTGGCCGATACTGTCTCCGGTAATGTGCAGCAGGTGGCGGAGGCCATCGACCGGGACCAAATTGTGGTCGTGGGGGAGCGCGCAAGGCGGGCCAGCGGCGGTACCAAGACTGACACGCCCATCGCCATCACGCCGCAATCCATCGCCATCATTACCGACGAGCAGATGCGGGAGCGGGGCGCATTGTCTGTGCAGGATGTGCTGCTCTATAGTGCTGGCGTGCGCTCCGACGCCTATGGCAATGACAGCCGGGTCGACAGCTATCTGGTGCGCGGCAGCCGCCCGCTTCAGTATCTGGACGGGATGCGCACCTCTTACGACAGCTACAATGTCGCGCGCGCCGACACCTATATGCTGCAACGGGTGGAGGTGGTGAAGGGCCCCACCTCGGTCCTTTACGGCCAGGGCAGTGTGGCCGGCGTGGTCAATTTGACCAGCAAGCGCCCGGAATTCACCGCCGCGAACGAGGTGATCCTCAGCTACGGCAATTACGACCGCAAACAAGCACAGTTTGATCTGACGGGTCCGATCGACGAGGCGGCAACCTTGGCCTTCCGCATCACGGGTTTGGCACGCAATGCTGATACACAGGTCGATTTTGTCGATGATGACCGCTGGTTCA
Source organism: Niveispirillum cyanobacteriorum (assembly GCF_002868735.1). Classification (GTDB taxonomy): domain Bacteria; phylum Pseudomonadota; class Alphaproteobacteria; order Azospirillales; family Azospirillaceae; genus Niveispirillum; species Niveispirillum cyanobacteriorum. Next base: position 1,068,935 of record NZ_CP025612.1, read on the forward strand.
TTGCGCCACAACTGACCTGGCGGCCAACGGAGGACACAGAGGCCACGATTCAACTCTACCACCAGAAGGATGACACAGGCCTCACGACGCAGTTCTTCCCCTGGTCCGGCACGCTCTATGACAATCCCAATGGCCAGATCGGCTTCTCCACCTTCATTGGCGAGCCCGAGTATGACCAGCTCAAGACTGAACAGACCAACGTTTCTGCCTTCGTCGCGCAGAAAATCACCGACTGGCTCCAAGCACGGCAGAGCTTCCGCGGAGCATGGAGCGAAGTCATCTACCAGACCATCTATTCCAATTCCTTCACCAACCCACTGAACCCGTTCCTGTCAGCCGGGCAGACGGGATATACGGGGGCCCAACGCAATGTGGGACGGTATCTGACGGGCTCCTACCCCGATGTCCGCATCCTGTCGTCGGACACACAGTTGCAAGGTGACTTCGCCACCGGCGCGGTCAGCCACACGCTGTTGGCTGGCATGGATTGGCAGGAATATCGACAGGAACTTGACCAGATCTCGACCCGCCTGACCACGCCTATCGACCTGTTCAACCCGGTCTATACAACGGGCTTCACGGCACCGGCCCGTACCAAGGGCAACACCTCTGAACAAAAGCAGATCGGCTTCTACCTTCAGGACCAAATCAAATGGCAGGGCTGGAACCTGCTGTTGGGTTTGCGCCATGATGATGCAAGGTCATCAACCCTGACTCCGGCTGGTGTAAAGACCAAGAAGAAAGATACGGCTACCTCCTATCGCGCCGGTCTGCTGTACGAGATGGAGGGCGGCTTTGCCCCCTATGTCAGCTATTCGGAAAGCTTCCTGCCGGTGGCCGGCACTAATCTGGCGGGTGAGCCCTTCGACCCGCAGGTGGGCAAGCAGTGGGAAGCTGGCGTGAAATGGCAGCCGGTGCAGGACATCCTGGTCACCACAGCGATCTTCGACCTGCGCGACACCAACCGTGTCACCACCAGCCCCACTAACACACTGGACCGCGTGCAGACCGGCGAGATCAAGGCCCAGGGGTTTGAGTTCGAAGCACAGGCCACGGTGTTGGAGAACTACACGATAACGGCCAGCTACAGCTATACTGACGCTAAGACCTCCAAAAGCAATGTAGCAACCGAAGTCGGCAAGCCTGCCAGTTCCACCCCTCGGCACATGGCATCTGGCTTTATCATCCGTAGCTTTGCGCTGGATAACGGGGCGGAGGTCAAGGTCGGTGGGGGCGTGCGCTATGTTGGCAGCCAGACCGATCAGAACAGTGCCCGCACCATCATCATCAACACGCCCGCCAACACGCTGGCCGACCTGATGCTTTCCTACAGCCTGGATGCCTGGCGGCTTGGCCTGAATGTCAATAACCTGACGGATGAGAAGTACATTTCTACCTGTCTGGCGCGCGGCGACTGTTTCCTTGGTGCCCGCCGGTCAGTGGTGGGCAGCATCGGCTATCGCTTCTGACCGCCGGACAGCAGACAGGTGACCCGGTGACCCAATACAGCAAGGCCAACCGCACCCATGGCAGCAAAGCACGTCCCGTCTGGGACGTGCCACTGCGCATACTGACGGCATCATTCGGCGGGTATGCCCTGACAGCGGCTGCCACGGCGCTGCTCGCCCGGCTGCTGCCCGGGTCGCCACTGGAGACCGCGATGGCGGCCACGATCCTGTCCTTCGCCCTGTTCACGGGCGCTGTGGTCTGGACCTTCGGGGCCGGTCGGGCGCTGGTGGTGGCGGGCTGGATCTGGGGGCTGGCACTGCTGACGGGCGGGCTTGCATGGCTTTCCATTCAAGTGGGGGGGCCGGCATGAAGAGCTTCCGTCAGACGCAATCGGCCCTGCATACTTGGACCGGCCTGCTGGTCGGCTGGGTGCTGTTCCTGATCTTCATCGCGGGCACTGTCAGTTTCTGGCGGGAAGAGACCAGCCGCTGGATGCGGCCGGAACTGTCCGTCACGTCGGAAATGCGCACGCCGGACGATGAGCGGCGGATGGTGGAGGGGGCCCTGGCAGCATTGGCCATCCGCGCCCCCGATGCCACCGCCTGGTCGATCAGTCTGCCTGGTCCGCGTGGCGTCGGCGTTCAGGGTGTGTGGACCGAACGCTCGCCACCTGAGGAGCCACGCCGTCCTTTCCGCTGGCCCGACGCCACCAACAGCCTGTGGGTGGATGGTGATGGTCAGCCCGTGGCGGTGCGGGAAACACGCGGTGGTGATTTCTGGTACCGCCTGCATTTCGACCTGCATTACATGCCTGTGATCTGGGCCCGCTGGTTCGTGGGGTTCTGTTCGATGGTAATGTTGATCGCGATCGTCACCGGTATCATCACGCACAAGAAAATCTTTCGGGAATTCTTCACCTTCCGGCCCGGCAAGGCCCAACGTAGCTGGCTGGACGGCCACAATGCCACGGCCGTGCTGGCCCTGCCCTTCCACCTGATGATCACCTATACCGGGCTGGTCACGCTGATGTCCCTCTATATGCCGTGGGGGTTGCTAGCCAATTTCGACGACCGCGCAGCGGCCTTCGCCGCCACCCAGCCCAATGTGCCGCCGGCCCAATATGCCGCCACGCCGGTGCCGATGGCGCCGATGGGCGCGATGCTGGACCAGGCGCGGCAGACCTGGGGTGGCGTTGGCCCCGGCAGCATCCGCATAAGCAATCCCGGCGATGCCTCGGCCCGCGTGACTATGGGCCGCGATCTCAGCCACACCATCCTGGATGACGGGGAACCGCTGGTTTTCGACGGGGTGACGGGCGTGCTGCTGGGCAAGGCGCCCGTCACTGGGGCTGGCACCGCCACCCGCGATGCCATGGTCGGAATCCATGCCGGCCGCTTCTCCCCCATCTCCGTGCGTTGGCTCTATTTCCTGTCAGGATTGGCGGGCACGGTGATGGTCGGCACAGGGCTGGTGATGTGGACAGCCAAACGGCGGGAAAAGCTGCCCAATCCGGCTAGGCCGCATATCGGCTTCCGGCTGGTGGAGCGGCTGAATGTCAGTGCGGTGGCGGGATTGCCGCTGAGCATGGTTACTATGCTCTGGGCCAATCGGCTGCTGCCCGTGGGCATGGAGGGGCGCTGGCATGGGGAGGTGAACATAATGTTCATCGCCTGGGGCCTGGCCCTGGCCTATGCCTTCCTGCGCCCGCCCAAGCGTGGCTGGGTACATCTTTTCGGCCTGACAGGGGCAGCGCTTGTGATCCTGCCCATCTTTGACCAGTTCTCGGGCCAGGGAATGTGGCAACACTTGAACCATGGCGACGCCACACGTTTCTGGACTGATATCACCTTCATGGCCCTGGGCCTGTCGCTCGCCGCCATCGCCGTGAAGGTCCATCGTCACAAACCGCGCATCGCCCCCGCGAGTGTCCGCGCGCCGAAGGAGGCGGCCATGGCCGTGGCAGGGGAATGAGCCTGATATCCTGGCTGCTGGCGCTGGCCGGCTTCGCCTGTCTGGCACTGGCCATGGAAGACCATCACCATTGGCTGCTGGGTCGCCGCCCCTTCAAACGGCAGGCCTTCACCCTGCGCCTGCTGGGCTGGTTGCTGCTGGCGCTGTCTTGGGGGGCCGCCGCCACATCATGGGGACCGGCACTGGGCAGCATCGCCTGGTGCGGATTGTTGAGCTTCTCCGCAGGCCCCTTGGTGCTGGCCCGCACCTACCTGTCCCCAAGGCAGCACTGAGCCGTGCCTGACCGCCGTTTCAGCACAAAGTCCAAAGGAAATCCAATGTCTCGCCCTCATTCAGGCTACCCATGCGTATGGGCCGCCACCGCCCTCAGCTTGTCGCTGGCCCTGCTTGCCAGCCCAACGCCGGCTCTGACGGCAACGGACGAGAACGAGCAGTTGCTGAACGAGATACTGGTACTGCATCGAACCGAGGGCTATCACGCGCGCGCCGCCAACACAGCCACCAAGCTGCCGCTCTCTCTGCGCGAGACGCCGCAATCGGTCACGGTGATGACCCGTGAGCGCATCGAGGATTACAATCTGATCACCGTCGCCGACGTGCTGGAACAGACACCGGGCATCACGGTGCAATCCTATGACAGCAACCGCACCCGCTTCCTGGCCCGCGGCTTCCCCATCACCAATTTCCAGTTCGACGGCGTGCCCACCGTGTTTCAGACCGGCGCCGCCGCCAATTCGGTGATGAGCGACACCTCGATTTATGAGCGGGTAGAGATCGTGCGCGGTGCCACGGGTCTGGTGACCGGTACCGGCGACCCATCCGCCACCATCAACATGGTGCGCAAGCGGCCGCAGGAGAGCTTTAATGCCAGCACCAGCCTGACCTATGGCAGCTGGAGCTATAAGCGCGCCGAGGCCGATATCGGTGGGCCGCTGCTGGAGAGTGGCCGTATCCGCGCCCGGCTGGTCGGTACCTATACCGACCGCGAGAGCCATGTCCGCTTCCAGCGCGACAAGTCCCCCAGCCTGTATGGCGTGATCGAGGGTGATGTGACAGAGACCACCCGCCTGCGCGTCGGCGTGGATTATCTGCGCACCGACAGTCAGGGTGGCTCCTGGGGCGCCTCGCCCCTGTTTTACAGCGACGGCACCCGCATCCGCACCGACCGCTCCTATAGTGCCGCATCCAAATGGAGCCGGTGGCAGCGCGACAATATCAACCTGTCCGGCTCGCTGGAGCAGTCGATCGGGGAATGGGTGGCGCGCCTAGCCTATAACAAGCGCTGGACGGACACGGAAAGCCTGCTCTATGTCGGCTCCAACTCCGGTGCCACCAGCTTCATCAACAAGCAGACCGGCCTGGGGTTGGGAAGGTCGGACACCTATGGCGTGGGGGAGACGCGGGAGGATTCGCTGGATGCCTATGCGTCCGGGCCCGTGGAACTGTTCGGGCGCAGCCATGAACTGGTGTTCGGCACCAATCATTATGATCGCGATTTCGCGTCGATGCATGCCAGCATTACCAGCCGGCCCTATGGCGCCACCTTCCCCAGCATCTATACCTGGAATGGCGATATCGGCATGCCCACCGTGCAGAATCTGGGCATTCCCCGCACCCTGGAACATTCCACCGAAAGCGGCGTCTATGGCGCCATCCGCCTGAACCCGATGGACGGGGTCAAAATCATCGCCGGTGCCCGCTATTCGGATTTCGAAACGGAAACGGAGAATTTCTCCACCACCGGCGTGCGGACATCCATCACCGCCGTCAATGCCGACACCAAACTCAGCCCCTATCTGGGCATGGTCATTGATCTGACGGACGAAATTTCCGCCTTTGCCTCCTACGGTCAGGTCTTCCGCCCGCAAAGCCAGCGCGACCGCGACAATGAGCAGCTCGCCCCCCTGACCGGTGCCAATTACGAGGCTGGGTTGAAGGGGGAGTTCTTCGACAAGCGGCTCTACGCCGCGCTGAACGGCTTCCATATGCAGCAGGACAATGTGGCGGAACTGGACCCTACCGCTACGCCCGGCATGCTGCCTGACGGGGCCGATGCCTATCGCGCCGTCAAGGGCGTGGAGACCTGGGGGGCCGAGGCCGAGGTTTCCGGTTCCATCACCCCGCAATGGCGCCTGACCGGCGGCTATACCTATGCCCGCAGCGAGGATCAGATGGGGGCGCGGACGTTCACCGTGAGCCCGGCCCACATGCTGCGCCTGTTCAGCAATTACCGGCAGGGCGATTACAGCGTCGGTGGTGGTCTGACCTGGCAGAGCGAGATCTACCAGAACCAGGCCATCCCCACGGGCCGCTTCAACGTCAATGGAACGCCGATCACGGCTCAGGGCCGGGTCACCCAAGGGGCCTATGTCCTGGCGGACCTGATGGCCCGATATCAGGTCGGCGAGCAGGTCAGCGTCGGCGTGAACGCCACCAACATCTTCGACAGGAAGTATTACCGCAATGTCGGCTATTTCAATGCCGGCTTCTGGGGTCAGCCCCGGCGCGTGCTGGTCAACCTGCGCGCATCAATATGAGCAGGGTGTTGAATGTGGAGAAGGAGTGGTAATGCCAGTGCCGCATCACATGATCGTGCCCTTGCTCAACGTCGTACCCGTACAGTCCTGAACCACCGTCTCGACATGTTCCCAAATCTCGAATTCGGGAAACCGGGAGCGCAGCCAGTCCAGGCCGTCCGGCAGCCCTGCCGCAATCAGGCCCGGAATGCCGAACACCTTCTCCACGCTCAACGCCGCCATCCGCGCATAGGCGGATGGCGGCACGATATTGACCATGGCATCGACCTGTGATCGGACCGTGCCCCCTGCGCCGTCGACCAGCCATTGCTTGGTCGCCCTGGCGACGCCATCGGCCTGTTCCAGCGCCGCATCATCCATGAAGACCCGCAGCACCATGAAGCGCTGGCCGCGCGCGAACCAAAGGTTCCATTGGGCCAGATGCGCCAGATAATCGTCCAGCGACGCGGGCCCATGATAGACGGCGATGGCCAATGGCCAGATCGCCGTGATTGTGCGAATGGGCATCATCAGAAAGTCACCTTCACACCCGCCATGAAGGTACGCGGCTGGACAAGAACCGAACTGTCATAATCCGGTTCCGAACCGCTGCCGCCAGCGGGCACGACACCGGGATAGCGGGCAATGGCCGCGCGGCTGTCGAACAGGTTCTTCAGCGAACCGAACAGCCGGAACCGGCCAAGATCATAAGATGCCTGGATATCAGCGATGATAAGGTCGTCGGTTCGGCCGCGCGGACGGTTGTTGACATCCGTGAAGTGGGCACCGGTGTAGGTAAGGGCGCCCAACGCTGTGAGGTCGCCACGCCGCCATTCCACGCTACCGCCCGCCGTGACATCCGGGGCCGACAGCAGATTGTTCCCCTTCAGGCCGGAACCTGGATAATGCGTGATCCGGGTCCGCAACAGGCCAAGCTGGGCACGCGCCGTAACGCCATCCACAACAGCGCCCTCGATACCCAGCTCCGCGCCTGACGTCTAGACACGCGGGGCATTGCGCACCACGAAAGCTTCATCATGGGTATTTTCGGGCGTCAGGTCGAACGGCAACTGCATATTGCGGTACCGGGAATGGAACAGGTTCTGTGTTGTCCTGATCTTCCCGACCGCCCATTTCTGGCGACCGAACAGTTCCGCCGTCCACACATATTCAAGACCATATTTATAGTTCACGATGGGGATGGCGAAGGAGATGCCGCCGCCACCAGCATTATATCCGCGCGAAATCTGCGCACCCCAGGTCATCTGATCATCCGGGTGCCAGGTCACCCCCAGCTTGGGCAGCAGTACATCATATGTCGCGTCAGAGCTGACGCGGGGATGGGACCGGCAGCATCGCCGCCGGTACGTTCACGCTCCTCGCGCTCGTACCGAAGCCCCGCCGTCAGGTCGAGCGTGTCGCCAACTGGCAGCACACCCTCAACTAGGCCGCAGCCGTATCGGCATTATCCTGAAAATTCTGAGCCGCAATGAACTCGATGAACTCATGCGGACGCGCCCGGTACAGATTGAGACTGTTAGCCAGCGATTTATCATCTGCGGCCTCGTACCGCTGGCGTGGTTCGACCATGTATTCGTCGGTGCTGATGTGGGCGTTGGAACTGTTGGGAACGGCCCGGCGTCGGAAACGGAAATTGGTGTAGGAGGTGGAAATCTCGACCCTGTAGCCATCTGCCAAGGGTATCCCCGCCTCCAAGCCCAGGCTGTTCGTGTGTGGCTCGTGCACCAGTTGCTGCGGAAAATTGGAACGGCGGTTGGCAAAGGGCCTGACAATGATCTTCCCATTGAGGCCGCGATGATCGACATGCGCGCCCGTGACCAGTAACCGGCGATCAGGATCGGAGGGTGCTTTGAACAGCAACTTGCCGCGTAGCGAGGTTGATTTCACCCGGCCAGGGTCGCTCACCCCCTGATAGCTATCATCGTTGGTTACGGACTCACGCTGATAACGATCTGCGGAGAGGCGCGGGGCGACTCTGTCAGCCTCCAGCGGCAGATTGATCATCACCGACGCCCGCCGTTGATCATGGTTGCCGGCTGCAATCTGGGCCGTCCCTTCCTGCACGAAGGCCGGGGCCTTCGTGTCCACCACCACCGTGCCGGCAATGGCATTGCGCCCAACCAGCTTGCTTTGCGGATCGCGCAGAACCTCGATACGCTCGACATCCCACAGGCAAATATCGCCGAACACACTTCGTTGTAACTGGCAGGCCTGCCATCGACGCGCCAGTTCAGGCGGGCGCGGCTTCGGGCGAAAAGGCATTGGCGTTTTCTGCGGGCCCAGTGCCATCCATACCGCGCACGGTGGGGGCCTCTCCGGTACCGGTGACCAGGGTGATGTTGGCGATGGTTTCCAGCACATCACGAACGGTATCACGCCCCGCCTGATCCTGAATGTCCTTGGCCGTGAGGATGACCGCACTCAGGCTGCCGCCCTGGGCGGTCATCCCACAACAGATTGCCATGGCACCAGATGGGCTGGCGCGCATGGCGGTGCTGGATTATGCCCGCTTTGCCGGCGACCAACCACCGGTTGGCTATATCCGGCTGGGCCTGTGTACCCGCTCCACCGCACCGATCAGCCGCCGTTCACCCCAAGGTACCCTGTACGGTGTGGTGCGGCCTGGATAAGTGATTATTTTCCCACCGGACGAGGGCGCACCCGTTCGGTGGGACCGCTGCCGGATGGTCGCCATCGGCATTGACCCGGAAGGGCTTTATGAACGGCTGAACCTTCTCGATGCCAGCCGTTTGCAGTCATCGGTGGCGTTACGGATTCATCGCGATCCCTTGATGACCACCATCATGACCGCTCTTTAGCATGAAAGCGCGGTAAACTGGCGTTCCGGGACGCAACCGGCCTGCCGCCGCACCAATTCCTCACCCAGGCCAGGATGGCACAGGCCGAAGCCCTGTTGCGCGACGGCGTATCCGTGACGGCAACAGCGGTCGGATACACAAACCCCAGCAAGTTCAGCGCAGCCTATCAGCGCTATCGGGGCACGAAGCCGTCCCGCTGCCGGCAGACATGAGACGTTGGCACGCAGGATCGAGGAGCACCTTACGCCGGACAATTTGGTGATAGGGGATCGCTGATCGCGGCCTTGGCAGCCACAGTCCGGCGCTTGCAGTTTGTTAAATAGTTACGTTATAACATAGCACATCTTAGGCAATGCTCAGCGAAGAAGCGCCCCATGTCCGATACCCGCCTTCCCGTCACTGTCCTGTCCGGCTTCCTGGGCGCTGGCAAGACGACCTTGCTGAACCATGTCCTGAACAATCGCGAGGGGCGGCGCGTCGCCGTCATTGTGAATGACATGAGCGAGGTGAATATCGACGCCGACCTGATCCGCGCCGGTGGCAGCGACCTTTCGCGCACGGATGAGAAACTGGTGGAGATGAGCAATGGCTGCATCTGCTGCACCTTGCGCGACGACCTGTTGCAGGAGGTGCGGCGGCTGGCGGCGGCGGGGCGTTTCGATTACCTGCTGATCGAAAGCACGGGCATTGCCGAGCCCTTGCCCATCGCCGCCACCTTCGACTTCCGCGACGAGGACGGGCAAAGCCTGTCGGATGTGGCGCGGCTGGACACGATGGTGACGGTGGTCGACGCCGTGAACCTGCTGCGCGACTATGGCTCCACTGATTTCCTGCGCGATCGCGGTGAATCCCTCGGTGAAGACGATAACCGCACTCTGGTCGATCTGCTGGTTGATCAGATCGAATTCGCCGACGTCATCCTGCTGAACAAGCTGGATACCGCCACCCCGGAACAGGCGGATATCGCGCGCAAGATCATCCGCTCTTTGAATCCCGACGCTGACCTGATCGAAACGGCGCAGAGCCGGGTGACCTTGGACCGGGTGCTGGATACCGGACGCTTTGATTACGAAAAGGCCCAGGAGCACCCGCTCTGGTTCAAGGAACTGCACGGGTTCAAGGATCATAAGCCGGAAACGGAGGAGTATGGTGTTTCTTCGTTCGTCTATCGCGCCCGCCGCCCCTTCCATCCCGAAAAGCTGCACCAGTTCTTTCAGGAGGAATGGCCAGGTGTGATCCGCGCCAAGGGCCATTTCTGGCTAGCCACCCGCCCCGACTGGGTGGGCGAGGTCAGCCAGGCAGGGTCGCTGGTTCGGCATGAAGCCATGGGCTTCTGGTGGGCAGCCGTGCCCAGGAACCGCTGGCCCGACAGCGACGAATACCGACAGATGATCCAGCAGAATTGGCATCCGGTCTACGGCGACCGGCGCCAGGAACTGGTGTTCATTGGCACGGGGATGGACGAGGCGGCGATCCGCCGTCGCCTGGACAGCGCCTTGGTCGGCGACATCAACGCCCGCGAGATGCAGGTCAATGCCTGGAAGCGTCTGCCCGACCCCTTCCCCCGCTGGAAGCGGCAGGGGGAGGCGTGACGTGGCGGTCATCGTGAGCAATCCGCTAGTCCGCGGCGCCGACGCGTCTGTTCTGTCCGACATCCAGAACCCGGATGTCAGCCTTGCTGTCTGGGACCGATCTCCGCCGCGGTTGCTTCTGGAGGGTATGGCGGGCCTGTGCCCCGGCCATCTGCCGCAGGGGCGGGTGCTGGTCTGGCTACCGGATGCGCCGGCTGCCCTGTCCGGCATCCTGGCTGAAACACCGATCGGTGCGACCATGCTGGGCCGGTCTTTGGTCGACGATATGCTGATGCTGGTCAAGCGTTTCGCCACGATCGCCGGCACCGACATTGTCGATATCCGGCTGGACCGGCTGCGCCATGATGCCTGCTGGAAGTTTCACCGTGATCAGGTCCGTCTGCGCCTGCTGACGACATATCGCGGGCCGGCAACCCAGATCGTGCCGCAGACCCATGCGGAACAGGCGCTGCGCGACCAACGCGCCTATCTCGGCCCGCTGGAGGATCTTCCCGACGGGGCGGTCGCCCTGTTCAAGGGCCTACAGGCTGGCCCTGACACAGGCGTGGTCCATCGCTCCCCGCCCATCTCCGGGACGGGCACCGTCCGGTCCCTGCTCTGCCTGAACCTACCATCGGACACATCACCCCGGCTTTGGGAACCGTGACCGGCTGTCAGTGGCACCAGAGCGTGCCATCCACACCGGGATGACAGCATTGGACCGAATTGGCCATTGCGGCGGCGCGGGCGCGGTAAAGGTCCAAGGCCCGTTGCCGCATATCCCGCGTGTCGGTTTCGGCAGTACCACCGGGCACGGGCGCTTCGGGCGGGGCCTGCTGTTTCAGCTTGGCCTCCATTTCCTTCTGACGGGCCAACGCCTCTTCATACTCGGCGGCCCCACAATCCTGGTTCTGATAAAGCTTGCCGCAGCTTTCCTGTGCCAGGGCCGGACCGGTGGTCCACAACAGCATGACAGCGACCGCAACCAGCGTCTTAGGATTTCGGGACGACACGGGCGTTCTCCAGGTGGAAATAGATGCCATTCACATCCTCCGCCGACAGGCGCAGGGTGCCTTCCAGCGTCACCTGATCCAGTGTCGCCGTCACCGGCTCCGCAGCGCTGACCTGGATCAGGTCCGCGGGCCCCGGCGGCGGACAGAAGGGACAGGTCGGCGCCAGGGAGGACAGCAGGAAGGACCGGCTGGTCTCCCCCGTGTCCAGCGGCAGGAAGAAGCCAGCCACCGTGAAGGGCTGACCGTCCAGAGATTTAACCCCCGGCCCGAAGACCGCGATAAGCCGGTTCACCTCCTGAACCCGCTTCTGCGTCTCCTTGGTATCGGCTAGCTTGTCCCAGCCCAGGGTGGCACGGGGCACGGCGCGCGGGTCATGCGGGATGGCCTGCGACGCCATGGCGGGGTCCTGCACCTGTTTGAAGGCCAGGGCGGGCATCGCACCGCCCAGAATGGCTAGCAACAAGGCAATCTTTACGGTCTTCATCACCCTTACCCCTTGGCCAGAAGCCGACTGACATCCGTGCGATAGGCCCGAATGGCCGGCACGGCGGCGGCCAGCAGCGCCACAAGCAAAGATAAACCCAGCAACCACGCCTCCCCCGCCACAAATTGCCCCGCCGACAGGCCAAGATCACGGGCGCGGGCCGAAAAGCCAGACAGGGCCGCCACACCGGCATGAGCCAGGGCGATGCCCAGCACGGCCCCACCCAGCGCCACCAGCATCGCCTCCGTCAGGATCTGTCCCATGATCCTGCCTCGCCCCGCCCCCAGCGCCCGCATCACTGCCAGATCATATTGGCGCTCCTGCAAGGCGTTAGCCAGAGCCACGAAGGTGGACAGGCCCGCCGCCAGCACCAGCACCAGGCCCAGCAGCCGCATGGAGTCCAGCCCGACACCCATCAACGCGCGCAGGCGGAGCATCTCCGCCGCAGGGCTGGCTGCCTGCATGCTGGTCTGGCTGTTGATCTCTCGCGGCAGGCGGGCAGCGGCCAACGGCGTGGCATAGCGGACCAGGATGGCCGTCACTTCCCGATCATCACTGTCTGCTTGGCCGGCGGCCACATCGTCATGGTCATGATCGTGGTGGTGACCATGATCATGATCATGATCGTGATCGTGATCGTGCGCCGCCTCGGCCCCATGGTCATGGGCCTTTCCATCGGCATGCTCACCTGTGGTGGCCGGGGCCTTGTCCTCATGGTGGTGGTGGTCATGGACCGCCCAGACGCTGGATACAGGCGTTAAGACCAAGCGGTCCAGCACCGTACCCGTGCGCGCCAGGATGCCGACAACACGGTAGGGCATGTCGGCATGGGCATCGCCCCCTGCCGTCAAACCATGGCTGCCGACAAGCGCACTATCCAGGCCAAGACCGGATGAAGCGGCAACCTCTGCCCCCAGCACAGCCTCCATCGGGGCTTCGAACATCCGCCCCGTGACGACGTGCCCGCCATAATGGGCGATATAAGCAGGTTCCGTGCCCAGGATGCGGTAGGTACCATAACTGTCCCCCATGGCCACGGGAATGGCCTGTCTGACCAGGGGATTGCGGCGCAGTTCCTCCACCGCAGCCAGCGGCACGTTGCCGGTGGGCACATCCACCTGCATTACAGCTGACAGAACCAGCTGCAGGGGGCTGCCCTTGGCCCCCACCACCATGTCGATGCCTGCCACATCGCGCGACAGCCGGTTCTCCAGCCCACGCTCCAACAGCAGCAGAAAGGCGATCAAGGCCACGCCCAGCGCCAGCAGCAGCAGGTTCAACCCTGTGGTCAGCGGCCGGCGACGCAGATAGGCAAGGCTCAGCCCCAGCATATTCATGCTGCCCGCTCCATCGGCTTCACCAGTTCCAGCAAAACCGGCAACCGGGACATCAATCGCCGGTCATGCGTGGCCACCAGCAGCGTGGCACCGCTCAAAGCCGCCTGTTCCAGCAGAAGGTCGATGACGCCATCGCAATTGGCGTCATCCAGCGCACTGGTTGGCTCATCCGCCAGCAACAATGCCGGCTGATTGACGAGTGCCCGGGCAACGGCCACCCGCTGTCGTTCCCCCTGTGACAGGTCGGCGGGTAACGCACTCATGCGGTCGGCCAGCCCGACGCGGATCAGCAGCTCCTTCAGCCCCTTCTCATCCGGTGCCTTACCCGCCAACCGGCGAGCCAGACGCAGATTGTCAGCGATGCTGACGGCATGGATCAGGTGCAACTGCTGAAAGACGATCCCGACATGATCGGCACGCAACCGGTCCCGCCCCGCATCGCCAATGGCGCGCAGATCATGGCCCAGCAGCGACAGGCGTCCCTGATGTGGCACCAGCAAACCCGCCAGCGCATGCAGCAGGGTCGTTTTGCCACTGCCACTGGGGCCCAACAGCAGCCCGTGGTGGCCCGGTGGCAGGCATAAACGCGCCACAGACAAAATGGGCTGCCCACTGGCATGGTGGACCACATCATTCAGGTCAATCAGGTTGGCAGTGGGCATCGCGGATCACGCTTCAAACAGGGCTTCTGTACGATATAACATCACCATAATATCGGATGCACATGTCGAACCATGAATTCGCTGTCACATGACGCAGTCTCGTCTATCGGTGCCGACAGGCCGTCAGCGCGCCCGATAAGGATCAGTCCTTGGAAGACCTGCCCGTCGCCGCAAGGCACGGCTGGTAACGAAATCGCGTAAGGCCCGGGGGACGGCATCCCGGCGCGTCCAGCGGATGGTCAATCGCGCCTGACGGCATTCCCAGGCCAATTCCCGGCCATTTTCATAGCGATGCTGTTCATACTCGGTCATCGCATCCAAAGCAGCATAGTCGAAGGGCTTGCCCGACATGGCCTCCACAAATCCGGTGTGGAAGGCATGATGACAAACCGCATGACGAGCAGACCGCCAGGAACAAGCGCCGAGGATCGTATCGTTCGGGACCATCAGTCAAACATCAAGAAATGTAATGTTATAACGTTATATACAATCAGGTCAGAGATCAAGAGGGTTGGGGCGCAGCCAGAAGGCACAAGGGCAGGACCTAGCCAATTCAGATCACCGGCAACCATACGGGCCAGCCGCCCAAAGCGTTGGGGCCCGTATTGGCTCCCCCCTGGCCCGTCCACGTGTCCGTCGTCGAAACAAATGGGACAGCGGAGTGATTTTGTGAACGGACGTTCTGGCTCGTTGCGGGTTGATGTTAAGCGGCTTGGCTTTGGTGGCACAAGCGCCTGTGCTGGATGGTCTGCTTTTTGATTTTGGCGCGCCGTTCCAGGATGGCGGAGCCGCGGTCGTAATAGACATCGGCGGGTGTCAGATTGCCGATGCTTTCATGGTATCGGCGGTGGTTGTAATGGTCGACGAAACCCAGGATTTTGGCTTCCAGGTCACCGGGCAGGAAATAGTTTTCCAGCAGGCTGCGGTTCTTTAGGGTCTGGTGCCAGCGCTCGATTTTTCCCTGGGTCTGGGGGTGGTTTGGCGCGCCGCGGACATGGTCCATGCCCTTGTCGTCCAACCATTCGGCCAGATCGCCGGCGATATAGGATGAGCCATTGTCGCTGAGCAGGCGAGGCTTGTGGGTGATCTCGACCTGATCACAGCCCGAGGCTTCCAGCGCGAGGGTCAAAGTGTCGGTAACGTCCTGGGCCCGCATGGTCGTGCACAGCTTCCAGGCGACGATGTAGCGGGAATAGTCATCCAGAATGGTCGACAGGTAGAACCAACCCCAGCCGATGACCTTGAGATAGGTGAAATCGGTTTGCCACATCTGGTTGGGCCGGGTGGTCTTGTCGCGGAATTCGTCGGCCGCCTTGATCACCACGAAGGCCGGGCTGGTGATCAGGTTATGGGCTTTCAGCAGCCGGTAGACCGAGGCTTCGGAGACGAAATAGCCCCTGGTATCGGTAAACTTCACCGCCAGCTCCCGCGGCGACAGGTCCGGTGCCTCCAGGGCCAGTTCGATCAATTGCTGGCGGACCTCATCGGGGATGCGGTTCCACACCCGGCCCGGCGCGCTGGTCCGGTCGGCCAGACCGCCTTCACCTTCGGCCCGATAGCGTGCATACCAGCGATAGAAGGTGGTGGCGGGAATGCCCAGCCTGTCTAGGGTCCGGCGCAGCGGCAGGTGCGACGCCTCGACCAGGCGAATGATCTCCAGCTTTTCGGATGCGGGGTATCTCATTCCTCGTCGCCCCCATCCGCGATCATGCTTTTTTTGAGCGGGCGGTTTTCCAAGGTCAGGTCGGCGACCACCTCCTTCAGGTCGCGCACCTCGCGCCGCAGGTCCTTGACCTCTCCGGTGCTGGCCTGGCGAGCCGTGTCGCCCGACAGGCGCTTCTTGCCAGCCTCCAGGAATTCCTTGGACCAGCTGTAATACAGGCTCTCGGCGATGCCTTCCCGCCGGCACAGCTCCGCGATGCTGTCCTCGCCGCGACGCCCGGACAGAACGATGCGGATCTTCTCCTCAGCCGAATAATGTTTGCGCGTCTGCCGCCGGATATCCCGGACAACCTGCTCGGCAACCGATGTCGGCGCCATGGATTTCTGCCTCATCTGCGTTCCCTTCGGTCACTACGATGAGCCAGGAATCCTCCGTTGCGCAATCACCCGCTTCTGTCCCACAGAGGCTGATGCCGGACAGTAGGGTGGCCCTGAAACGACAAAAGCCGTTGATCCTTTTTGAGGATCAACGGCTTAGCGTTGGATGCGGGGGCAGGATTTGAACCTGCGGCCTTCAGGTTATGAGTTTGAAAAGTATTCACACGACGACGTACTCTCAAATACGCCTAAATCATCTAAATTCCTGATAACACTTTTGATATTTTGACTTCCTTCTACGACCAGATACCATCATCAGCGCTCCGATTTTATCTCATCTGGTAGCTATATGGTAGCTGATACCAAGCACCAGGATGACGCTTCCGGTGTTTCTGGAGATGGATGATGGCAAAGCTCTCCAAACGTTCCGTGGATCGTGCGGCTGCAGGTCCAACCCTAAAGGTGGTCTGGGATGACGAGTTGCGGGGGTTCGGCGTTCGCATCCATCCCACGGGCCGCAAGGTCTATATCGTGAAGTGCCGAATCAACGGACAACAGCGGTTCATCACCATTGGTCAGCACGGCCCTGTCACCGCCGAGCATGCGCGGGCACGGGCCTATGAAATCCTGTCCGAAGCGAAGAACGGGCGTGATCCGGCACAGGAGCTCGATCAGGGGCGGAAGGCCCCGACCATGAAGGCGCTGGGTGAGCGGTTTCTGGAAGAGCATGTTGCTGTACGCTGCAAGCCTTCGACCCAGTATGAATATCGGCGGTCGGTGGAGCTGTTCATCAATCCCAAGATCGGGACCCGCCGGGTCACGGACATCCAGCGCTGGGATATTGCGGAACTGCACCATTCGTTGCGGCACATCCCGTATCAAGCCAACAGAACCCTTGGCGTATTATCCAAGATGTTCAATTTGGCCGAAGTCTGGGGTCTTCGACCTGACGGCAGCAATCCATGTCTGCATGTGAAGAAGTTCCCGGAGGAAAAGCGGGAGCGCTTCCTTAGCGCGGACGAATATGCAGCACTGGGGCGAACACTGGCCGAGTTGGAAGCGGCGAAATCGGAGCCGGTTTCCGTCATCGCCGCCATCCGGCTGCTGATGCTCACTGGGTGCCGGCTTGGCGAAATCATGACGTTGAAATGGGCTTATGTCGACTGGCAGGCCAAGGCATTCAGGCTGCCGGATTCCAAAACGGGGGCCAAAGTCGTTCTGTTCGGCGATAGTGTCGCTGCCATCCTGCACGCCATTCCGAAGCTGCCGAATAATCAGTGGGTCATAACGGGCACAAAGGAGGGAGCCAGACTGACAGACCTGCAACCACCATGGCGGCGTGTTCGGGGACGGGCGGGGCTGGACGATGTTCGCCTTCACGACTTGCGGCACTTCTTCGCCAGCGGTGCCCTGTTCTTGGGCGAAGGGTTGCCGATGATAGGGAAGCTGCTGGGCCATACGCAGGTGCAGACCACCGCCCGGTATGCCCACCTTGCGCTTGATCCGGTCAGGAGCGCCGTAGAGAAGGTGTCCGGCTTCATTGCGAAGCAGGCTGCTGGCTCATCGCGCTCCAACTACACACGGCGCAGTCGGTTCAGGATAGTCGCCAGAACGCAACTGCCAGATACTCTGGACCATAATGATGCGGCTAAACTGGCTATTGATTGAGGGGCGGCGGACTTCTGGTAAGCGCCCCATTGTTGCCTTTCCGCCGTCGTTATGGCCGCCCGGTAAGCAGACATTGGGGCGTGCGTCTTACTTTGAACGCCGCTTGGCGAACAACTCGCCCAGATTGCGATCGGATGCCCAGGTCCGGCCAGATGCTGAGTTGCCCGGCAAAGGACAGTTTGGCGGACATATCCGAGAGGAAGAGAGGGGCGCCAGTGCACCCCCCCCCCGTTAGGCACTGGCGCCCTCCTTTGACTAAAGGACCAGTTCGGCAGCGGTGATGCTGGTAATGCCGGCCACGCTGACGGTCAGGTCGGCAACGCCGTCACCATCCAGATCGGCCAGCAGCGCGATATCCGCCCCGACGGTCTCCCAGCGCAACTGGCCGGCAACATTGGAGAAGGCCGCCCCGTCCAGCCAGGTGAAAGCGTCATCGCCCGGCAGGCTGGCATCGGCATCGATCGCCGACAGATCAATCCTGTCACCATCACCGGCCGAGAAGTCACTCACCATGTCACTGTTGCCAACGATGAACAGGTCGGCACCCGCTCCACCGGTCAGCGTGTCGGCGCCAATCCCGCCATCCAGCGTGTCATTGCCGGATGATCCGGCAATGACATTGCCGAGATCGTTGCCGGTACCGGCGAAATCGTCCGTCCCCGTATAGGCCAGGTTCTCGACATTGGCCGTCAGCGTATAGGCGGACAGGCTGGTCTGGACATTGTCGATCCCTTCACCTGCCGCCTCGCTGACCACGTCACCGGCATCATCGACGATGTAGGTGTCGTCGCCGGCCCCACCAACCAGACTGTCGGCACCGGCTCCGCCATCTAACGTGTCATTGCCATCCAGGCCATACAGCGTGTCAGCCCCGATGCCACCGATGAGCAGATTGCCGGAGCCATTACCCGTGCCGGCGAAGTCGCCCGTCCCCGTATAAGTCAGGTTCTCGACATTGGCCGTCAGTATATAGGCAGCCAGATCGGTACGCACCGCGTCGGTGCCCTGGCCTGTCGCTTCATTCACCACATCGCCGACATCAGCGACGACATAGATGTCGTTGCCCGTGCCGCCGGCCATGGTGTCTGCACCCGCCCCGCCATCCAGCAGGTTGGCTCCACTATTGCCCGTCAGGATATTGGCTAGGTCGTTGCCCGTGCCATCGATGGCCCCGGTCCCGGTCAGGGTCAGATTCTCGACATTGGCCGTCAGCGTATAGCTGACCGAGGCCTGGACCTGATCCGTCCCCTCATCGGCCAGTTCGTTGACGATGTCGCCGCCATTGTCGACGGTATAGGCATCATCGCCCGCCCCGCCGGCCATGGTATCAGCCCCGGCACCGCCATTCAGCGTATCATTGCCAAGGCCACCCTCCAGGCTGTTGGCGGCACCATTGCCGGTCAGGACATTGTCGCCATCATTGCCCGTGCCGTTGATCGCCACCCCGCCCGTCAGGGTCAGGTTCTCCAGCGTGCCATCCAGCACATAGCTGATCGAGGACTGCACCGTGTCCGTGCCCTCGCCAAGGGCCTCCACCACCACGTCGCCGACATTGTCCACGACATAGATGTCGTTACCCAGGCCGCCGGTCAGCGTGTCGGCACCCGCACTACCTGACAGGCTGTCATTTCCATCACCGCCTGTCAGGCTGTCATCGCCATTGCCGCCGACCAGCGTGTCGTTGCCGTCCAACCCCTCCAGCGTGTCATTACCGGACCCGCCGGTGATGGAATTGTTGGCCGCAGTGCCAATGCCCAGGAACCCGCTGGTACCGGTGAAGACCAGATTCTCGATATCACTGCCCAGCGTGTAGACGGACAGGCTGGTGCGCACGGTATCGGTACCCTGACCCGCCGTCTCCACCACCACGTCGCCGGCATCATCGACGATGAACGTGTCATTGCCCAGCCCGCCGATCATGTTGTCGGCACCGGCCCCGCCATCCAGCGTGTCGTTGCCCGCCTGACCATCCAGCGTATCGGTACCAGCCCCACCCTTGATGGAATTGGCCGAACTGTTCCCCGTGCCGGCAAAGTCACCGCCACCGGTGTAGGTCAGGTTCTCGATGTTGGCGGCAAGCGTCAGTGACGACAGGGCGGTTTCCACCCGGTCCGTCCCTTGGCTGACCCCTTCCACCACCACATCGCCGGCATCATCGACGAAATAAACGTCGTTGCCGGCCCCACCGGCCAGCGTGTCGGCACCCGTACCGCCGTCCAGCGTGTCATTGCCCGACCCGCCAGTGATCGAATTGCCGCCGCCATTGCCCGTGCCGGCGAAGTTGCCCGTGCCGATATAGGCCAGATGCTCCAGATTGGCCGCCAGGGCATAGGCGGTCAGGCTGGTGCGCACGGTCTCCACGCCCCCGGCATCTTCGATGACATCGCCGGCATCATCCACGACATAGGTGTCATCACCCAGGCCGCCAGCCAACGTGTCGGCTCCTGCACCGCCATCCAGCGTATCGTTGTCCGACCCGCCAGTGATCGAATTGGCCAAGCCATTGCCGATGCCGGCGAAATCCCCGCTGCCGATGAAGCTCAGGTTCTCGATCTCTGCCGACAGCGTATAGGCATTGGCCAGCGCGCGCACATGATCCATGCCGCCGCCGGCCCCTTCTATGACGACATCTCCGGTCTCCTCCACGGTATAGAGATCGTCCCCGGCACCACCTACAAGAGTATCGGCTCCGGACCCACCTGTCAGCGTGTCGTTGCCGGCACCGCCGGTGATGTTATTGGCCGCACCGTTGCCCGCGCCGGTGAAATTACCACTGCCCGAATAGGTCAGGTTCTCCAGTTGATCGCCCAGCGTATAGGCGGACAGGCTGGTGCGCACCGTATCCGTGCCAGCACCCGACCATTCCACGATCTGGTCGCCGATATTATCGACGATGAATGTGTCATTGCCGGTGCCGCCATGCAGCGTATCGGCACCCGCACCGCCATCCAGCGTGTCGTTACCCGCGCCGCCCTGGATCAGGTTGGTCAGATTGTTGCCCGTAGCGGTAAAGTTGCCGGTCCCCACGAAATAGAGATTCTCGACATTGGCGGACAGGGTTACGGCAGCGGCAGTGGCGTTGATCGTATCAACGCCGGCGCCGACTGCCTCCGTTACGACGTCGCCACTATCATCGACCACATAGGTATCATCGCCAGCCCCGCCAACCATCGTATCCGCGCCGAGCCCACCATCCAGAACATCGTCGCCATTCCCACCATCCAGCAGGTCGCTGTCGGCCAGGCCCGACAGGATGTCGTTGCCATCTAGACCCATCAAACGATCGCGGTATGGCGTACCCGTCAGGATATCGTCGCCAGACGTGCCCCATTGCTCGTAAAAGCCGTTCGGCAGTTGCGACGGGTCGCTGTAGAGACGGGTATAGATGCCGGTACCTGAACTGTCGGCGGCGACAAAGGCCGCCACCCAGCCGCCATCAAGGCGCGCTGCGACAGCCGGCTGGCCCTGGTCGCCCGCCGTGGTTTCGGATATCCGAAATTCTCCGTTCACTGGATTGCCATTGGCATCATAGCGCTGGCCATAGACGCCGAGCCCCGATCCGTCCTGCCCATCCGACTGCCAGGAGATCAGCCAGCCGCCATCGGAAAGAGCGGTCACTGACGCGGCATTTTGGGCACCCGCCGTATGGGTGTTGACTTGGAATTCCCCACCAACTTTATTGCCAGTCAGGTCGATACGCTGGGCATATATGCCGGCGGCAGAGCCGTCCTGGCTCTGTGATGCCCAGGCGACCAGATAATCGCCTCCGACCAGGGCCGTAACTGCCGGTATGGACTGGTTGTCCGCCGTCGTCGAGTTGATCACGAACTCACCGGCCGGGATGTTCTTGTTGGACAAAAGGATGCGGCCATAGATACCGAACCCTGATCCGTCCTGGCTTTCGGATTGCCAGACGGCAAGGGCATTGCCGTTGCCCAGGCTGGCAATGGCGGGGTTGTTCTGGAAGCCGGTGCTGAACTGGTTCAGCTTCATCTCCGGCGACGCCGCAGTGCCATCCACAAGGAACCCGCGCACATAGATATCGCTGTCGCCGGTAGCCACGGTGTGGGTGTAGATGAAATACACCAGACCATCGGCCACCTCGGTGACGTCGGAATGGAACTGGCTGAACGTGGTATTTACGTGCGTCAGGAACGGTGTGCCCTGCGGCGTGCCGCCGCCATCATAGAAGCGGGCATAGACGCCGTTGCCGCTGCCATCCTCGTTCAGCGACGACCAGGAAACAACATAGCCTCCGTTCGTCAGTGCCGTCACCTTGGCATCATGCTGGTTGTCGGCGGTTGTAGTGTTGATGCGAGCCTCCCCGCCCATCGGATTTCCGGCGGCATCGAAACGCTGTTGATAGATGCCCAGACCGGACCCGTCCTGTCCCGACGATTGCCACACCACCACATGACCACCGCCGGCCAGCACCGCCACTGAGGGGGCCGACTGGTCCTGCGTCGTGTGGCTGTTCACTGGCACGTTGCCGGGCACTACCACCATCGTCGTCGGAACAAAGCTCGTGATATCGGTGGTGACGGCGCTGCTCCAGTTCACCCCGTCGAATGCGCGGACCTGCACCTGTTCGGTGCCGGCCGCCGGTGCCGCCACCCAGGCCACTGTTGCCAACTGGTCGGCGCTGACGGTGAAGGGCGTGCCGGAGGCCTGCGTGATCCCGTTCACCGTGAAATAGCCGCCATCTGCCGCCAGATCAGTGAATTCAAAGTTGACGATATCATGGTCGCCGGCCGGCCGACCCCCACCGGCCGGATCCTGAAGCAGATCGAACAGGGTGACCGCATTCAGCTTGCCATTGACCGCGATCGTCGTGTCGGTGGCTGCCAAGACCGGAATCGTATTCGTCGGTGCCCAGATGCGGCTGGCGGTGGTCATGAGGCCATCGGACCGCTCCGTTTCCCACACGGCGATCCAGCCCCCATCTGTGCGGGCATCCAAGGCCACCTTCTGCTGGATGCCGCTGTTGCGTTGGTTAATGGCAAATTCCGACCCTATCGCGGCACCTGATGCGTCATAGCGCTGTCCATAAAGGCCCAGGCCGAAATCATCCTGGCCCATCGACTGCCACGCGATGAGGAAGCCGCCATCCGCGAGCGCTGTCACCGCCGGTTGGGACTGTGCGTTCGGCTGATAGGTATTGACGATGAATTCACCGCCGACGAGGTTGCCATGTGAATCAATACGCTGCGCGATCACAGCCTGACTGCCTTCGACTTGGCCGCTGGAGCCCCAGGTCACGACATAGCCGCCACCCTTGAGGGCGGCAACGGCCGGAAGGGCTTGGTCGTTGGCGGTGTATTGGCTGATCTGGAATTCGGGGCCGGCGAGATTGCCATCTGCCGATAGCAAGCGACCATAGATGCCATAACCGGAACCGTCCTGGTTCTCGGAATGCCAGACAGCCAGTACCTTCCCGTCGCTACCTACGGCAAGGTCGACCTCTCGCTGCTGGGCGGTGGTATAGCTGTTGATCCTGAAATCAGGGCCGCGCGCGGTACCGCTGCTGTCCCAGAAGCGGATGCGGATATCGGTATCGACGGCCGGCGTCGTTGCAACAGAATGAACAAAGGCCACGGCGAAGCCGCCGTCGGCCAGGGCCACCACATCCGACGTATACTGACCGCCAGCAATGGTGGAATTGACCCTGAACTCACCGCCTAAAGCCGTCCCGTCGGCGGCATAGCGACGAGCGTACACACCCCAGCTTGAAGTGTCCTGACCGTTCGATGACCAAGTTACGACATAGTCGCCATTGGCGAGGACAGTGATGGCAGGATATTTCTGATCACTGGTGACATAAGTATTGACCAGCACCTCCGCCCCGATCCGGTTCCCCTCGGCATCATGGCGTTGCAGAAGGATGCCGGAGCCGGAAGCGTCCCCGATCGCGGCTTCCCATACGACGATATAGCTGTTGTCGGGCAGGATCGCGATCTTGGGCAGCGCCTGCGCCCCCGCTACATTGGCGTTGGCAGCATGCTCAGTTTGCACTAACTGTACAGGAGAAGTTAGGGTGCTAGTAATCGTGCTAATAATGGGCGCGCTCCAATGATCGCCGTCGAAGGCCCGGATCTGAACCTGTTCACTGCCCGCTGCCGCCCCAGCTACCCATTGCACGCGGTACAGTTCGTCGGCCGCCACTGAGAAGGGGGTGTTGCTGGCCTGTTCGATCCCGTTCAGCAGGAAATGGCCGCCACCGACAGCGCTATCCGTAAACTCCACCAACTGCAACGTATGCTCACCGCCGGGCCGGCCAGGGCCGGCGCCATCGGTCTGGGTCTCGAATAGAGTGCTGGCATAGACGCTGTTCCCAGCCGCAACGCTCATGTTGTGCGCGGTCAGTGTCGCGGCGACATCCGTTTCCGCCCAAATGCGGGCATAGACGTCGCGGGTGCCATCGGCCAACGTTGTGGCCCAAGTGGCGACCCAGCCACCATCGGCACGTGCAGCGAGCACCGGCATATCCTGATCGCCGCCCACAGACTGAGTAATTAGGAACTCCTCGCCTATCGTGGCACCCGAACTGTCGAATCGCTGGGCATAGACGCCCGTGCCATCACCATCCTGGTCCAGGGAGGTCCAGCTGACGAGGAAGCCGCCATCCGCCAGCACCGTCACATTCGGCTCATCCTGCGGGCCGGTCGTGAAGCTATTGACCTGAAACTCGGACCCTACCTTTGCGCCGCTGCTGTCAAGACGCTGGCCAAAGATGCCGGTATCGGAACCATCCTGGTTTTGCGAACGCCAGACGACAACGTAGCCGCCGCCCGGCAACGCCGCGATCGTGGGCGCCCCCTGATTGCCGGCGGTGGTTGTACTGATCTGGAATTCACTGCCGCTGGCAGCACCGGTGGCAAGTACGAAACGGCCGTAAACGCCGTAGTCCGATCCGTCCGCTCCTTTGGACTGCCATGCGACCAGCGCCTTACCGTCAGCGCCGCCGGCCACGGCCGGCACATTCTGGAACGACGAAGTATACTGGTTCAGTCGCGGAACCGTCGTGTAGCCTGTCCAATCTGGCTTATAGACCCGGACATAGACGTCATAATCCGTGGAACTAACGACCTGGGCATAGGGAATGACGAAACCGCCATTGGTCAGCGCCGCGACGTCGGCGTTGAGCTGGCCACCCGCTGTGGTGATGTTAACCTGAAACGGCGTGGCCGCCGTGCCGGCTGCATTATACCGCCGGCCATAGACCCCCCAGCTGGAACCGTCCTCCCCGTTCGAGGTCCAGGTGATCACATAGCCACCGCCGGCTAGCGCCGTAACAGAAACATCCTGCTGTTCCAGCGACGTATAGGTATTGACCCGTGTCTCCGTGCCGATCTTGTTGCCTGCCGCGTCATAGCGCTGCTGATAGATGCCGGTGCTGGACGCGTCCTGGCCCGCAGATTGCCAAGCAACAACATAGCTACCGTCACTGAGCACCGCGATATCCGGGGCCGTCTGATCCGAGGTCGTATAGCTGTTAATACGAAACTGGTCGCTGACGACCATGGCATTGGCGGTAAAAGACATAAATTTATTCCTTCTGATTACACGAAGAATTATTTATATAAGCATATCAACTGACGCGTCAATTCACCTTTACAGCTAAATTAGGGCTATTTCCGACAATAATTCTTTTAATAAACGAAAAGCCAAAGCAATTATTCACAATAAATAGTGTACCAAAAAATGATTTTTTAAACAAATTTGAAAATATTTAATATTCTTTTTTATTTGTATAGAAAGTTTTCTATTTTAGATGAAGTGACAAGTTGGATGTGCTCGGAATACGTCTTCTCCGGCCTTATCAGCCCCAGATGTCCCATCATCACCGGCCAACATAAGCCCTCGTCGATGATTTGGTAATCGGGACCGGCCTGCGCCGGGATGATTATGGAACTCATGCCCAACCGCGCGCCCTTAAGTTATAATCAGAAACGCAATTTGCGTGCCGTGCAGATCATGTTGGGCCCCACACCAAGATTGAAACAACGACGCGCTGCAACTGGCGGAGGCGATGGGGATATAGAGGGCGGGAATGTCCGGAATCCCATTACGAACCCGGAAACCCGCCCATCCGCTTCCGGCCCCAACTCGGTCTTACGGCACCGTCCGGCCTATGACGACAGTGATTTCGTGCGGCGCATGTTTTGGGCTGCTGCTGCCCGCTGCCGCGCCACCGCAACCTGGTTATCCAACGCCCAAGTCCCAGCCCCCTTATCCGCTCTTGAGCAACAGCACGCACGCACCCGAAAATGCCCTGCATATTGCGGTCGAGGCTCTGGTGCTGGATGCCCGTGATTTCTCCGATCTTGCGCAATGGCTGCCCCGACGGCTCCAGCCATATGCGCGCCGCCCGCTCAATCTGCTCGGGGGCAGCAGTTATAGGCCGCCCTGGACGCAACTCACCCGCATCATTCATCGCCTGCCGTTTGGCGCGAGCTGGGGTCACGACCCCTCCAGCGCTGCCATCGTCATCATGCTGCGAAGCCTCAAGATGTATGGCTTGGCGCAGGCCGTCACCGATGTGATTGAGCAGGGCGCTCCCGCCTTTGAGGCCGCCATCTCCATCCTGAACCAACTGCTGAAAGCCGAGATGGCGGAACGTGAAGTGCGTTCCATCGCCTATCACATGAAAGCCACACGGTTCCCAGCCTATAAGGATCTGGCAGGTTTCGATTTCCAGGCCAGTGAGATCAACGAGGCCACTGTGTGCCAGCTCCACAGCTGCGCGTTCATCGACGGCGCGCGGAATGTCGTATTGATCGGTGGTCCGGGGACCGGAAAAACCCACGTCGCAACGGCTATCGCCATCCAGGCGATCGAACATCATCGTCGTAAAGCCCGGTTCATATCGGCCATCGAACTCGTCAACGCGCTCGAGCAGGAGAAGACCAAGGGAAAAGCCGGGCAGTTGGCCGAGGCCATGACACGCCTGGATCTGGTGATTCTGGACGAACTCGGATACCCGCCGTTTAGCGCATCTGGCGGTGCGCTGCTATTCCACCTGCTCAGCAAACTCTACGAGTGGACCAGCGTCATCATAACCACCAACCTCAGCTTCAGCGAATGGGCCACCGTCTTTGGCGATGCCAAAATGACCACCGCCTTGCTTGATCGACTGACACATCGCTGTCACATCGTCGAAACCGGAAATGACAGCTTTCGTTTCAAAGCCAGCACTGCCGCAGCATCCGCCAAAAGAAAGGGAAATCCACATGCCTTGACCCAACCATAAACCCCGCCGCATAGCTCAATGGCGGGTCATTTCTCGATGGAAATCCCGGGTCAGTTCCGCGTGGAAATCAACAAGTGTGCCGGGCCTTTTTATGGAGGCGTTTCAATCCGCGCCCCCGTCAAGGGGCGACCCTATCGGGTGGCAATTGGCTTTCCCAGCACTGGTTTCAATCCACGCTCCCGTGAAGGGGCGACCTGCCGTGACGCTGGCGCAGGCCAAGGCAGAAATCGTTTCAATCCACGCCCCCGTGAAGGGGCGACCGCGGCGGTTCTTCAACCTGGGCGTTTCTGGCCTGTTTCAATCCACGCCCCCGTGAAGGGGCGACTGCAACCAGCATCCCGCGCCGCCTGCTCCGATCTGTTTCAATCCACGCCCCCGTGAAGGGGCGACCCGGTCGTTAAGGGGTTAGAGGCCCTTTTCAATATGTTTCAATCCACGCCCCCGTGAAGGGGCGACCATCGATAGAGGATAAGACGGGCAACCGGTCAGCGTTTCAATCCACGCCCCCGTGAAGGGGCGACATCAGCGCGGGCCGCAGGTTACCGGCGGCATTGACGTTTCAATCCACGCCCCCGTGAAGGGGCGACACCACCACCGTCACCAGATGGGTAGCCTGGCGTGGCCGTTTCAATCCACGCCCCCGTGAAGGGGCGACTCGTTCTTGACGTTGTCCAGCGGCATTGACGCCACGTTTCAATCCACGCCCCCGTGAAGGGGCGACGTCTGGCCGGGCAAGGCCAGATCCATTAGACGACGTTTCAATCCACGCCCCCGTGAAGGGGCGACTTTCACGGGTCGGGCGGAGCCTGGTGCTCGCGTGGGTTTCAATCCACGCCCCCGTGAAGGGGCGACCTTCGCCCAGATCCGGCAGTTCCGGGCCAAGTTCAAGGTTTCAATCCACGCCCCCGTGAAGGGGCGACGCCATCCTGTCACCGATTGCCCCGCGGACTTACCAGTTTCAATCCACGCCCCTGTGAAGGGGCGACTCGTGATAACGTTGACCGCTGGACGGCAGCCGCCGCTGTTTCAATCCACGCCCCCGTGAAGGGGCGACGATAGCCTCTTGCAGTTGATCGGCGCGCAACGATGTTTCAATCCACGCCCCCGTGAAGGGGCGACGGAATGGGCGAGGTGACCTCCTCCACCCGCGCATAGTTTCAATCCACGCCCCCGTGAAGGGGCGACATGCCGACACCCAGCGCTAGGCAGCACAGCGCGACGTTTCAATCCACGCCCCCGTGAAGGGGCGACCAGCCCAGGCCGGCGGGCACACGTGAAGCGAGCGTTTCAATCCACGCCCCCGTGAAGGGGCGACCGGTGCAGGCATCATCTTCCGCCGGTCTGGCCCTGTTTCAATCCACGCCCCCGTGAAGGGGCGACTTGCCCAAGGTAGCTGCTGCTACCAGCGTCTGCGTGTTTCAATCCACGCCCCCGTGAAGGGGCGACTGTAGTTCGGCGGCACGCGGCCAGCGTCCACCGTGTTTCAATCCACGCCCCCGTGAAGGGGCGACTTTCGATAGGGTTGCCGTAGTTCCAGATTTCAATGTTTCAATCCACGCCCCCGTGAAGGGGCGACTTGGCGGTCAGCCTTGTCCTGGGTTACGCTTCGGACGTTTCAATCCACGCCCCCGTGAAGGGGCGACCGTGTCCAGACTGCGCAGCCCCTCGATCACGCTGTTTCAATCCACGCCCCCGTGAAGGGGCGACTGCAAACCGCATTCCGCGATGCCTTGGCGCGACAGTTTCAATCCACGCCCCCGTGAAGGGGCGACCCTACCGTATATCCCGGCAGCTTTACAGGGGCGGTTTCAATCCACGCCCCCGTGAAGGGGCGACACATGATTGCGCATCGTGTCGAAATGGATCAGATTGTTTCAATCCACGCCCCCGTGAAGGGGCGACCGCTGTCATAGGGATGGACGGCGCCACCGCCATGGTTTCAATCCACGCCCCCGTGAAGGGGCGACTTTGCAGGCAACGCACAAAGCAGTGGGGGCTGCGGTTTCAATCCACGCCCCCGTGAAGGGGCGACCTTCGCGTGTCCATCCACGCCGCGAGACTGAACTGTTTCAATCCACGCCCCCGTGAAGGGGCGACCCAATATCAACGTAACGATAGGACAATGACCATGGTTTCAATCCACGCCCCCGTGAAGGGGCGACGGCCTTTGAATATATACTTGTCCAAGAAGGTGCAAGAAGCGGCCTTGCGCGAACAGGGGGCGTTGGCGCTGCCCTCGGCGGCGGCGCTTCTGCTTCCGGAAGTTAAGATATTGTTATTGAGGTGACTTTTCCAGCGCGAACGGTACGCCATCTATCGGACAGCTTGGGGTTCGCGCGGGGGAAACACCCGGGATCAGAAGATAAGCGGGGCATCGAAATCCTGGGCCGGTTTGGCACCGACATGTTCGATGCGGCGGGCGGCGTTGGCGCCCAGGTGATAGAAGCGCAGGCTGTCCACTGTCGGATCAATTTCTCCCACCAGCCTTGCCCGCAGGGCCACCCACTGCGCCGGTTCGACCTCGCATTCGAAGACAGAAAACTGTACCCGCTGGCCAAAATCCTGGCAGGCGCGCGCGACGCGACGCAGGCGGCGTCGGCCTGCCGTGTCTTCCGTTCGCACATCATAAGTAATCAGCATCAACATGATGAGGAAATCCTATTTCCAGAGAAAGGGCGGATAACGGTCGAGGTCGCCGCGCAGATGACGTGCCAGCAACCGGGCCTGGATATGGGCGATCAGGCCAATGGTTATCTTCTCCTCCAGGAAGGGATGCAGCAGTTCCTGCCGCTTGCGCTCCTGATAGGTGGCGAGCACGGTTTTGCGGGCATCGTCGCGCAACATCACAGCACCGCCGTCATGCCATTCGAAATCCTTCGCCGTCAGTTGGCCCCGGTTCAGCAGCGACAGGGCCACCCGGTCGGCCAGCAGGGGACGCAACTCTTCCATCAGATCCAGCGCCAGTCCGGCCCGGCCTGGGCGGTCGCGGTGCAGGAACCCCACTTGCGGGTCCAGACCCACCACCTCCAGCGCCGAACGGCAATCATGACCCAGGATGGCATAAAGGAAGGAGAGAAGGGCGTTTGGCACGTCCAGGGGTGGGCGGCGGCTGCGCCCCCGAAACCGCAATTCCGGCGCGGCGGCGCGGATCAGATGGTCGAATACGCCGAAATAGGCACTGGCCCCCTCGCCTTCCAACCCGCGCACCCGATCCAGGTCGGTCGTTTCAGCCGCCAGCCGGGCCGCATCGGCCAGGCGGCGTTGGGCATCGTCTATGGCGGCGGCCTGATCGGGGGCCATGTTGCTGCCATGATCTCTCAGCGCGCGGCGGAGCACCGTCCGCTGGTTCGCCACCTTGCCCGCAACGATGCTGCCGGCGATGACGGCTGATACCACGGGATCGTCAGCCAGGCGGTATTGCCGGCGGCGCAGAAGCACGTTGCCGGATTGCGCGCCCTCTACCCTGGCGATGAATTTGCCATGTTCGGACAGGAAGCTGACACCGATCCCCTGTTCTGCGCAAAAGCCCATCAGGGCCGGCGACATGGCGACGCGGCCAAAACAGACCACCCCGCCCATCATGTGGGCGGGCACCCGGCCCCGTTCCTGTCCCTCCACCTCCACCACGATATTGGCCCCGTCCTTGCGCAGCCACGATCCCTCGGTGGTGACAAACAGGGTGTTCAGATGCTGGCGCATGGCCTTAATCCCGCAACTGCCGGCGCAGCCAGCCGGCCACGTCGGGATGGTGGGCCAGCGGGCGCGGCTGGCAGAGGTCGATCAGGGAGCATTGGCCGCATTTGCGCGCTTCAAAGGCGGGCGGCGGTGTTGTCCCGCTGTTCAGCATGGCGGCGATTTCAGCGGCTACCTGCACCGTCAGCGCGCGCAGGTCCGCATCGAAAACAATCTCCGTCCGCCGCCGCGTCTCCCCATAGAACAGGGCACCTTGTGATACCGGCTGGTCGAACATTTCTTCCAGACAGAGCGCCTGGGCGCAAAGCTGCACCTCGTCCGCGCGGTGGGATTTGGGGCGGCCGCGTTTGTACTCCACAGGAAAGGGAATGCCGCCGCGCAGTTCCACTACATCGGCAACACCCACGAGGTTCAGGCGGTGACAGCGCAGGGGCAGGGCCCGCAGGGTTCGCACCTCCCCCCGCCTTGTCCGCCCCGGCTGATCCGCGCGTTCATGCAGGATGCGGCCATCGGCGGTGGCCGCGTTTTCCGCCCATTGCCGCTCCAGATGGATCAAGGCGCATTGACGGGGGCAGAACAGCCAATGTTGAAGGGCCGACAGCGGGATCGGGTCATCATTTTCCATGCCGCCGGCCCTCCATTGTCATTCAGGCTCAGAACCGCTCGATGATCTCCACCCCCGCCGGCAAGCCTTCGCGGTTGATGGTCACGGCATAGTCGGCAAAGCTGCGGGCCGGCGGCCAATTGTCGGTGCGGGGGTCCTTTACCGGCACCTCGCTACCGGCATGGCGGCGCAGCACCTGCACCCGGTCAAACAGGCCAGGGGCAGCGGCATTGCCCAGGGCACTGGCATGTTTGAACAGGATCAGCTTGCGGCTGCCCATTTCACCGCGCGCGGCGGAACGGTCATGGTCGAACATCTGTTCCAGCGCCGACCAGAGCAGGTCCAGGTCATCCTGCGAAAATCCCGTCTTCTCCGCCAGTTTGGCCGAGATATAGCCATGGGCGCGGTACAGACCATAGGGGATGATGTGTTTGCGGCCCATGGTGCGGTTTTCCCGCCGCGCGCCCTCGGCCTCGCCTTCCTTCTTCTCACCCTCCGTCGTCGCGGCCATGCGGGTGATAGAAATCTCCAGCGGCAGGACAGGTTCCACGGACTGGGCAAAGGCGAACTGCACCGGGCCCCGCACCTGCCCGCAATTGATGCCGGTACCCATGACTGCGCCAAAGGTGCGGACATCGAAGAAATTGTCGCACATGAACTGGCGGACAGCCTTTTCTTCCTCGTCCCCCTTGGGCGTCAGCTTTTTGGCGGTGGCGACATCGGCATCACCCGGCCGCACAGCCTTATAGGCTTCGCGATGCTTCTCGTTCAGGATAGCCCCTTCCTGAACATAGATGCCCTTGCCCGGCTCCCCCTCATGGAACAGGCCGACAAAGTTTCGGATCTTGCGCTTCAGGCAGACATCCGTGACCAGCCCATGGTTGGTCTCCGGGTCCAGGCGCGGCAGGTTACCGGCGTCGGGGTCGCCATTGGGATTGCCGTTGGTGACATCGAACAGGAAGACGAACTCGTAACGATTATTCAGAGCACTCATGGATCAATCCTCCTGCCCTTGATGACCGGCCTCTTCGGCGGTTTTGCTGCTGCGCTCACTGCGCTGATGGTAATAGCCGACGACAAAGCGCCCCTGATCCTCCAGCCCGAAATGCCGGGGCAGAGTGGTGGCCAGACCGTCCATGATCTCCCCCACCTGCCCCTCGAACCAGCCGGCCAGCCGCTTGGTCTCCGGCTTCTTGCGCAGGACGGAGAGATGGTGGTTCGACCCGCGCAGCAGCAGCGGGAACACGGCGGATGGTGTGGCCGATGCCGCCCCAAAATACCGGTCGCGGATGCTGGCATTGACGCTGCCCAAGGCCCGATACTGGATACTTTCCAGCACGGCGAACAGCCGTCCCAGCCGATAGGCCGGGTTTGTCTCTTCCCTGTCCAGGCTCACGTACAGTTCCTCCTTCTCAGGCGTTTCATGTTTTTCGGGGGCGGCGATGCGGGCGTCGCGGGCCAGCCACGCCTTGACGATGGCCGCCCGCGCCGGGCGGATGTCCCCATCGGCGCGGATGCGTTGCAGCACTGCGGATAGAAGCGTGCGGGGATAGCGGCAGTTCGGGTTCAGGACGGCGCGCATCAACTCGCCCCCCAGCAACGGGGGGATATTTTCGGCCTTGTCCTGCACCGCCGTCTGGTAGAGCAGGGCCTGCAGCCTGGGTTCCCCCTTCCAGGCCGGCGGGTCCAGCCGCAGGTCCGACCAGTGCCAGCGCAGCGCCGAGGCAAAATTGCCCAGCGTCGTCTCCTGCCAGAACCGCACCGACAGGCGGGCAGCGTTGGGGGCCAGCCCCAGGATGTAAAAACGCGTGCCCGGGTCGACGGTCACCGATGCCCGTTCCACCGGCATCCCCTTGGCCAGCTTTTCCAGCGCGTCGCGCACCTTGCGTGCCTCCTGCGCATCGGTCGGGATGTCGTCATCTTCATCGGCGAACCGGGGGGCAAGGGCGGCACCGGCGAGTGCCTCGGCCTCCCTGGCCGCCGCGATGCCCGACGCATCGGCCCAGAAGGCGACGGAGGCATCGCCCACCTGCACGCGGTTATCGCTGCCTTTGGCCAGCAGCGCGTTCAGCGCCGTGCCATAACCAAAGGATGCCGCCTCTGACACCGGCGCATTGCCGCCCTGTTCCTTGGCGTAGGATGTGAAGGCATCCAGATTGAAAGACACCAGCGAGGCACCGGAACTCTGCGCGCCCCAGACCCCCTTGATGGCGGGATGCAGGCGGGCGGCGGGGGCCTGTTCGCCCGTGACCAGACACATCTGTTTGTCGCTGGCGGTGGCGGCCAGTTCCCGGCGCCAGATTTCCTGCGCGGTGGGGCGCTCATGCAGGAACTGGCCGGGATAATCCTCATCCAGGGCGAAGATGATGTTCTGGTCCAGGATATCAGTGTCCCAGCCCTGATCGCTGAAGCTATCCGGGTTCCAGGATCGCAGAAAACAGAGCAGGGCCTGCAGGCCGGGATCGTTGCTTTGCCCCAGTGCTGCCTCATGCTTCTCCCGGAACGCAGCAAGATGGGCGGGATAGGCGGCAATGCCGCCGCTGGCCTTATCCTTGCCCAAACCCAGCACGAATTTTGTATTGTCCCACAGGAAGAAGGCGCGGGGCGTCACGCCGGGGCGCTTGAAGCTGGCGGGGACGGGCATGGGCGTGGGCGGGCGCTTCTTGTCCGTGCCGCGCAGATCATCGGGCGGGCGGGACAGGGTGCCATCCCGGTTCAGCACCAGGCAGAAGCCGATGCCTTCGGTGGAGAAGCCGAAGGGCGGGGCTGCCCCCTCGGCTAGCAACCGGTCATAATGCCGGTTCAGGGCCGCCAGGATGGTCATGACCGCACCTCCCCGCTCTGTCGGTCCGGGACACGCAGCACGCCGCCCAACAATTGCGCCCGGAAGAACAGCGGCACACAACGGTCGTCGCAGCGATGCCCGCCCGGATCACCATGGTGATCCATGTCCAGCAGCATCCAGCCCAGATCCTTGTCGGCCTGTTCCGTTGGCAAGCTGTGGGCGGGGACAGGACCGGTCCACAGCTCGAACGAAGCCGGAAATTCCCGCGACCCAAAACAAGGCTGCTGGAAACATTGTCCGGCGGCGGCGCGACGGTTGAAAATGTCCATATGCTTGGCCGGATTGTCGTCCGGCCCCGCGCGATCCGTCATTTCGAAATGCGCCTCGATGATGTAATCGACATCGCGCAGCAGGGTGGCAGCTCGCTGCTGCCGGTCCTGATCGGCGCGGGTGTAAAGGTCGGTGACATGCCCGGCCTTCATGGCCTGTTTCACCTTGGCCACCGGTACCTTGGACGCCACCTCGTTGCGGCGGATCGACATGAACTGAATAGGTTTCAGCACATGGATACGATCCACCACCCAGGTGATGGCCGGCTTCCAGTGGACGGCCTCCAGAATGCCCCGAGCGGCAGAGGGCGTCAGGACGTCGTAGGATACCCGCTCCACCTTCATCTCCGGTCGGGTGAAGCAGGCAAAATCACCCCGCACGCGCAGTTTCACGCCGAATGGCATTCGCCTTTTCCTCCCTTCACATGAACCCACTGCCAATGTCGCGATACGTCGGGTCGTCCCAGCGCAGGCCCGCCTTCGCGTCATACAGATCGTTGTTGGTCAGCAGCACAAACTGATCCCCATAGAGGTCGGGGCGCACAGGCTCCGCCGCCTTTGTCTCCAGGAGCCTTTTCCGCGCCCTGATCGGCACCTGCACCAAATAGGGCTGGAGCTGGCGTGCGATGGCACTGGGGGAGGAGACAAAGGACAGGTCGCGCACCAAACCGGCGATCTTCGCCGCCGCCGGTTTGTAGGGCACAATGACCGGTGCCTGGGTATCGTCGATCAGGCGGAACAGCCGGGACACGGTTTCATAGGGGAACAGCAGCGTGTCGGCCCGGTCATGCAGCATTTTCAGGATGTTATGTCTGTCCAGCGCCCCGGACAGCCCCTTCTTCCAGTAAAGTTCCTGGAAATAGGCACGGATGGCATCCAGACCCAGCGGGTCATCGGTGCGGGACAGCACCTGTGCCGCCGTCTGTGCAAAGACCTTCAGATCGGCGGGCGGCCCGTGCCCCTCTTCCTCGGTGGGATCGAACAGCAGGACGCGCCCGCCCTCTGTTCCCAACTCGCCATGCCGGTTACAGCGTCCTGCCGCCTGGGCCACGCTGTCCAGCCCGGCCAGAGCCCGCATCACCAGGGGGAAACTGATATCGACACCGGCTTCGACCAGAGAGGTGGCGACAACCCGCACAGGCCGCCTGTTCGCCAGATCTTCCCGAATATCGGCCAGCACCGCGCGGCGATGGTCGGCGCAGAGTGCGGTCGTCAGCAGGCGGGGTTCGTCATCTGTCGCGGTCTTCAGCGCCGTATATAAATCGGCAGCATGGCGTCGGCTGTTGACGATGGTCAGGCATTGCGGCTCTGTCCGCATGGCATCCACCAATGTCGCCATGTCGGGTCGCCCGGGCAGCATTTCCACCCGCACACGCTTCAGTTCCCGATACAGCCCCACCGGGTCCGGGGCCAGTTCGCGCACGCCGTCCAGCCCATCGGCGAACAGCTTGCTGCTGCTCACGGCGGGCTGCGTGGCGGTACACAGGACCAGGGTGCAGCCGAAATCACGGGCCAGCGCATCAATCAGCTTCAGGCAGGGGCGCAGCAGCGGTTGCGGCAGGGTCTGCGCCTCATCCAGGATGATGACGCTGCCCGCGATGTTGTGCAGCTTCCGGCACTTGCCGGGCCGGTTGGAAAACAGGCTTTCAAAGAACTGTACCGCCGTTGTCACCACCAGGGGCCGGTCCCAGTTCTCCGCCGCTAGCCGCGCCTTGGTGCCGCCATCGCGTCCCTCGGCGTCCTTGTCCCGCGCATCCTGCCAGTCGCGCGCCGGATCAAAGCCGCTGTGATGTTCCAGCACGGCGTCATCATCGCCCAGGGCCTTGCGGAACACATCCGCCGTCTGTTCCACGATGCTGGTGAAAGGGATGACATAGATCACCCGTCGCTTGCCCCAGCGGACGGCGTGGTTCAGGGCGAAGGCCAGGGAAACCAGCGTCTTGCCCCCGCCTGTCGGTACCGTCAGGCTGAACAGGCCCGGTTCCTGTTCCGCCTGCGACAGCACATGATCCAGAACGCGGGCGCGCAGCGCATTCACGGGGCCCAGGGCCGGATCGGCTGTAACATCGGCGCGTGCCCTGGCGGACAGCCCCTCCAGGTGCTCGGCCAGCCGGTCGCGCAACATCGCCACATCACTGTCACAGCCGCGCTGCACCTGCTGCTGGTTCAGGTGGGCGTAGAAAGCCTCTGTCGCCAGTCGGTCGGCATCGATCAGGCAGGAGAACAGCATCCGGCCCAGCAAGGAACGGCGGAAACCGCTATCCAGATGCTTCAAGGATTTACGAACCAGCTCTGCCGGCGGCGGCTCCACCCCTTCTGGCCAGCGCTTGTCACCCTTGAACCGCTCCAGCCGGCTTTTCAGGGGGGTCAGCTCGCCCTGAACACCATCGCCATCGGCAAGCCCTGCATGGTGCCCCGCGATACCGCCCGCCAGCAGCGGACCCCAGGTTTTCCCGTATCGGTCACAGGCGATGACAGCGCCCGCAGTGGAATGATCCGGGCTGGGCCCCTGGCCCTTGATGTAAAGCTGATAGGCCTCGGCCATCTTGCCGACATCATGGAGCAGCCCCAGTGCGCGGCCGGCCATCCCAAAACCAAACGGTGTCGCGAACCGCTGCGCCAGTTCCGCCACAGCCAGAAGGTGGGTTACCAGCGGCTCCCAGCTCTCATAATCCCCAGCGCGACTGGAATGGGCGTATAGCATCGCAGTATTGTCCCATTTAGTTGTCAATGATATATCTGAATTACCATTGTGTAAAGACGGAAATAAGCACGCCATTTGATCTTTGCCTAGCACCCCAAGCCATTTTCTAGAGAAAATTATGAGTCATTAGCCAGTTAGAGCGGAAAGGCCGATACTTGTTTGCGTCCGTTCTGTGGCTTGCCGCTCCATTATCGAAAGGTGCACCGCTCTTGTATGGACCAATAATATGCACGTGGTGCTTTGCTGACAGTCTGCGTTGATTGAGTAGTATACTTACTACTGCTGATACCCATCAGTAGGAGAATCCAAAATCAGCTAGATGAGCGACGCCAGCAGTGCAGAAGTTCCATCGATGATTGCCGTCACCGACGTGATGGTGTGGGAGTAAGGGAACATTCTGGACCAGGGTGTCCCCCGGTTATGAGCGTTGGACGCTGGGCTAGCAGGTCTGGATTCCTAGTGCTGCTGCCAAATCCCGCCCGTCCGCTTCCGGCTCCATGGCAGGCGCCAGCAGAAGGGTTACCGCAGGTCCAGCCGTGCTCCCATCCGCGTCGCCCGCCACTCCTGAAGACGGGTGCTCAGCATCAAGGCACATGGCGTGCCTGCCGCAGTCACTAAGGTAGCGAAGGTCACGCCAAAGACGATGGCGTTCGGAATCGCCATCCACCATAGCGTCGCCGGCGCATCCACCGTCACTGCCCGTTCCACCTCGTCGGTGTTCGTGCCCAGGCTTAGGGGCAGCAGGCCCAGCACTGTGTTCAGCACCTTCACCAGTACAGGCCGCAGCCGTTCCGCCCTCGGTGCGCAGGATGGTGTAAATCTTAATCAGCACCGACCGAGGTCTGTATGACCATCATTGCGAAAATGTCAGAGCCTGATCCGAAATTAAGTTAAGTAGTATCAGCGGGTTAGCTTGACAGCGTGCCCTATCGGTGATTCAGGGGTTTCGCCAAAGACAACCGTGTATCCCCAATGTGGACTGATACTACCCGCGCCCTTCATGCCCGCAACGGCCTCGCTTTGCCAAGTGATTTGACCGATGCGGAATGGTCTTTGTTGGAACCGCTTCTGCCTGCTGCGTCCGCCGTAGGCAGGCCACGCAAATGGCCGCTGCGCCGGATCATGGAGGCGATCCTTTATCTGCTTCGGGGCGGCCTGCCGTGGCGGATGCTGCCGCCTTGTTTCCCGCCGGTCTCGACGGTACGGCGCTGGTTCTACCTGTGGCGCGACAATGGTCTGTGGCTCACGGTCAACCATGTCCTGCTGATGGCGATGCGCGAGCAACAAGGCCGTGATGCCAGCCCAACCGCCGGTGTGATCGATAGCCAGAGCGTCAAAACCACGGAATCCGGCGGCCCGAGGGGATATGACGCCGGTAAGAAGATCAAAGGACGCAAGCGCCATATCCTCACCGACACCCAAGGCAATCTCGTCCATGCTCCCATCCACACTGCCGACATCCAGGACCGCGACGGGGTACCGCTGGTGCTGGCCGAAATCGTCAAACCCTTCCCATGGCTGCGGCACGTCTTCGCCGATGGCGGCTATGCTGGGGACAAGCTCAAAGTCGCCCTGCACCGCATCGGAAAATGGACCATCAACATCATCAAGCGATCCGACAAAGCCCAAGACTTCGAAGTCTTGCCGCGACGCTGGGTTGTCGAGCGAACCCTGGCTTGGCTCAACCGAAACAGACGGCTCGCAAAAGACTTCGAGCAGACCATCGCATCTGCAACCAAATGGTGCTTCATCGCATCCGTTCAACTCTTCATCCGACGGATCGCAAGGCTTTGATATAGATCAGATTATTTTCGAATCAGACTCTCAGGATCTGTAGAATTTTCCAGTATATTCTAATATCTGCGCGGACTTACTGTCTTAACTAGTGCTTTTTACGCAAATGATAATGTTGTAATTTATCATATAGAAGAACCAATTAATTATAATGCTACACTATTATATTCTGCCAAATATATTATGAAATCTGACTGATTGCATGAATTTACTTTGGCATTTTGATGTTGTTCGCAATATACCGCATCGATCAGGATAATATCCGCACTGTATTGAGCGGGGATACGGTGGTATGCTTGAATGCGTTGATATGAGGGATTGCTAGCGATGCAGAATGTATCTGGGTTGCTCGGAGCAGCAGAACATTACCGACGAGACAAGCCGGAACGCCATGCCGTGATTCTCGACCTGTCCGGATTGCTGCATGTGGATGACCCGGTCTTTCGGCGTATGCTGCGCCAGTGGCTGGTGGGCGATGAAAAGCCGACGGCTGATCGCACTAACGTCATTCTGTTCGATACGGGCAAGGACAAACTTGTCCTGTCCATTCCCGACAGCTTGCTGACGGAGCGGCGCCAGGCGCTGGGACGCGTAGCGGAGGCCTTGGCATCCCATCACCGGGGGGAGTTGCGGACGGCATGGTTCGATCTGTCGCGGCGGGCTGATGACTTCGCCGATGCGGTGCGCGATCTGGTCGAACAAATGGGCAGCGAGCAATACCCGGATGCGCCCCCGGCGGCAGACGCCCTGGACAAGTTCATGGAGATGGAGCGCACGCTGCACGCGGTCGATCTCTCTTCCCTGCTGCGTGAACAGATCATTTTCCGGCTGGATGATGAGCAGGGGCTGGTCCCCGTGATGGTGGAACGGACGGTTTCCATCGAGGCGCTGGACCGGCTGTTCACCACGCATATGCGGCGTGAACCCTGGCTGTTTGATCAGGCCACCGCCTTGCTGGATCGCCGTATGCTTTATGACCTGCTGCGGGATGATGCCGTCCATGCCCTGCCCATCGCCATTAAGCTCCATGCCGCCACGGTGGCGGGAGAGGAATTCCGGGAGATGACGGCCCGCTTTCCGGCCCGGCTGCATGGCAAGCTGGTGGTGGAGATGCCCTTTCTGGAATGGGTCGCCGACCGGGAACTGTACCGTAAGGCCCTCAATCAGGCGCAGGCGGACGAGGTTGCGGTTGCCGTTGATCATATCCCGGCCTTGGCTCCATCGGATACTGAGCTGCCGGTGGTGGATTGGTATCGCATCCCCTGGCTGGGGGATGATGGGGCACCGGTGGACCTGTCCGGCGGGATCGCCTGGCTGGGTCCGATGGCCCGCACCCGTTGTATCCTGACGCGGTGCCGGGATGATCAGGCGCTGGAGGATGCCCGGACCCTGGGGTTCCGGTATGTCGAGGGGGCAGCGGCCACCCGCGCCTATCATGACGGGCTAAAGGTCGGTGACGATCAGCGCCGGGAACGCACGGCACCCGGCAACGGCCCAAAGGATAAGGCAGGCGTAGAGCCGACGGAGGAGCCGGTCAAGCCATCCTCATGGTGGTCACGGCTGTTCGGCGGTGGCGGCCGGTCCGGCAGCTGAGCCTTACCGCGTCGCTGCACTGGCAGTTACAGCATCGGTATCGACAACGATTTCCACGCGCCGGTTTTCCGCCCGCCGCGCTGGATCACCCGTCACCGGGCGGCTGTCGGCAAGGCCAAGGGCACCCAGCCGGGCGGACGGAATGCCCATGCCGGCGAGGGCGCGCACCACCGCTGCTGCGCGTGCCGCCGACAGTTCCCAGTTAGAGGGGAAGCGGATGGTGCTGATCGCCAGATCGTCGCTGTGCCCCTCCACCGTGATGCTGCCTGGCAGGCTAGCCAGCGACGGTGCCAGTGTGCGCAGCAGATTGATCGCCGCCGGCTGCAATGTCGCGGAACCCGACGCGAACAGGATGCGCTCCCGCACCACGATGGTTACCTTGCGGTCCGTGGCGCTGATATCGACCTCCGGCGGAAGGCCCAGCGCCTCCAGCCGATCCAGCCATTGTTTGTTGCCGGGTGTCAGCGACGGGGGGGCTGGCAGGGCGGGCGATGTCGGTATGGAAGGTGCGGGCGCTGCGGCGCGGGCGAGTTCAGGCGGCGTCTGAACGGGTGGTGCCTGAGCCGTGACTTCTGGTTGCAACGCCGCTGTCACTGCCGTTGCTGCTGCACGTTCCGCCTCATTGGGGGCGGCAAGGCGGCCATCCATCCCCATAATAGCCAGCATGCCCAGGAACACGGTCATCAACACCGTGACCATGTCCATGTAGCTGATGACCCATTCCTCGCTCTCTTCTGCTGGTTCGGCGGAGCGGACGCTGGCGCTGCGGTTCCAGCGGGCCGCGACGCGCGCCCGGTCGGCGGCATCCCGGCGAGGGGCGGCTGCGACAGGGCGGCGTTCCGGCTCAGCGGCCACGGCCCGCCTCCTCATGCACATCCATCAGGTAGGTGGCGAGCGTTTCCTGAATGACCGAGGGGGACCGGTTAAGGTGGGCCAGAACCACCCCTTCCAGCAGGATGTTCAGTTGCGCCACATGCTCTGTTGTCCGCTGTTCAAGCTTTATGGCCAGCGGCTTGAAAACCAGATTGGCCAGGATCAGCCCATAGAGTGTGGCCAGCATCGCAATGGCCATCGACGATCCGATCAGGCCGATATCGCCGCCGCCCAGTTGCTTCAACATGCCGACCATGCCGGCCAGCGTGCCCAGCAGGCCGAAGGCTGGGGCGAACGAGGCCAGCACCCGGAAGAACCGCGACTGCGCCTGTTCAGCCTCCGCCTGTTTCTGGATGCGCCAGTTCATGACATGCATAAGGTCGTCCAGGGATGCACCATCGACCACCATCTGCAGGCCCAGCTTCAGAAAGGGGCTGCCTACCTTGCGCACGCGTTCATCGGCGGCGGCGATCTGCTTGCCATAAAGCAGCTTGGACACATCCAGCAGGTCCGCAACCTCCCGTTCCAGCCCCCCCGTTCCCCGAAAGACGGCGGCGATGGCGGACAGGGCGGCCCGGATCTCATCACCCCGGAAGGCCAGCAGCGCCACGCAGATCACACCGCCGCCGACGATGACCAGCCCTTCCTCGTTATAGAAGAAGCTGGCATCGCCGCTGGCATGGGTCACGAACCAGAGAAGGCCGATCGTGGCGAGAATGCCCAGAACGGATGTCAGGATGAAACGGGAAGAACCTGAACGGGCCATCAGAGAGAAACCATAAAAATTTATCTGCTGAATGAATATCACCGTATGCGATCAGCAACCATGATTCATCTCAATGTTGTATAATCCGCCGACCGGCCCAAAGATCGGCAATCTCCTGGCTGATACCGTCCTGGCGCGCCATGGAGAGTTGTACCGACAGCGACGCGCAACGGTCGCGGATACGTTCCCTGGCCCCTGTCAGGGTTGCCAGTCGGGCCATCTGTTCCGCGATATGATTGGCCAACAGCAGCCGCAGCAGCTGCGCCACGCGGTCCTGCCGACCTGCGGCGGCCAGCAGTGCCGGACCCGGCATCTGTGTCAGCAGGTCATGGCGGCCCGTCCGGCGCGGGAGCGGCGGCAGATCGGTCCGCACAATCTCATTTCCCTGCGGCGACAGCACGGCGATGCTGGCGCTGGCGGGGAGTGTATCGGCCAGCGACGCGGCCAGGGCCGGCAATGCCTCAACGCTGGTCGATGCCGCCCTGACCTCTCCCACAGGCCAGCGCCGGGCGCACAAGGCGGCCTCCGTGCGCGTGCCGACAACCAACGGGCACCACCCGTCGGGTATCGCTGCCGCGATGCGACCGGCAAGTCCGCCGGTGAAGCCGCCATCAGGTCCCAATACCAGCGTCACCACGCCTTCTGTCGCTGCTGGTTCGGGGTGCAGCAGGGCTATGACCTGCGCCGCCTCACCCGCATAGGCGTCAAGCGCGGGCAGAAGGGACAAGGCCTTCTGCTGCTTGGCCGCCGTCAGGGACCGCAGCGCCTCCACCACACCCAGAAGGGCGTTCAGCGTTGAAAGCCGGTATTGAAGGGCAGCCACGCTCATTCGGCGGCGTCCTTGGCCTTGGCGATGATGCGGCGCAGGGCTTCCAGGTCGGTCGGGTCCGTGCCGTCCACATGGGCCGCGATGGCATCGCGCACCCGTTCCACAGCGGTCAGGTCCAGCCCATCCGTCAGGTTCTCGTCATGGGCCAGCAGCAGGGCCACTTCCGCGCCTAAGCTGCGGGGTCGGCCCTGGCGCTGTGCCAGCAGCAGGCGCAGCCGTCGCCCCCGTTCCACGGTCTGGCGCGTGCGTTCATCCACCAGCCCGCCAAAGCGGGTGAAGGCCTCCAGTTCCAGAAACTGCGCATATTCCAGCTTCAGCTGTTCAGCCAGTTGCCGCAGCACCTTGGGCTGGGTCCGCGCCCCTACCCGGCTGACGGACCGGCCAACATCCACGGCGGGGCGTTGGCCCGA
This sequence comes from Niveispirillum cyanobacteriorum, assembly GCF_002868735.1. Classification (GTDB taxonomy): domain Bacteria; phylum Pseudomonadota; class Alphaproteobacteria; order Azospirillales; family Azospirillaceae; genus Niveispirillum; species Niveispirillum cyanobacteriorum. Next base: position 1,112,116 of record NZ_CP025612.1, read on the forward strand.
CTGGAACTGTCTGGCATCCAGAACGATCTGCCCGTCGGTGATGGAAATCAGATTGGTGGGGATATAGGCGGACAGGTTGCCCGCTTGCGTCTCCACCACCGGCAGGCAGGTGAGCGATCCGCCGCCCGCCGCCGGTGAAAGTTTCGCCGACCGTTCCAGCAGGCGCGCATGCAGATGGAAAATATCACCGGGAAAGGCCTCGCGCCCCGGCGGGCGTTGCAGCAGCAGGCTGATCTGACGGTGCATGGCGGCATGCTTCGACAGATCGTCCAGCACCAGCAGGGCATGCCGGCCCGTGTCACGGAAGAACTCTGCCATGGTCATAGCCGCGAAGGGGGCGATCCACTGCAATCCAGGTGCTGCATCGGGTGCAGCGACAACGACAATGGCGCGCTCCATCAACCCCGCCATCTTCAGGCTGATGATGACATCGGCGACGGCGGAAGCCCGCTGCCCGATGGCGCAGTAGATGGGGACGATGTTGGTTCGCGCCTGCGCCAGCATGGCATCGACAGCGATACTGGTTTTCCCGGTGGCCCGGTCGCCCACGATCAGTTCACGCTGCCCGCGCCCGATCGGGTACAGGGCGTCGATGATGGTGGTGCCGGTCGGCATTGTCTCGGCCACGGTGCCACGGTCGGTCACGGCGGGGGCCGCCCGTTCGACCGGGTCCATGCGGTCGGGCACGGGGTCCGGCCCGCCGTCAAGCACCCGGCCCATCGGATCGATGACCCGGCCCAGAAGCCCGTTTCCCACCGGCACGCGCAGAACGCCCCCTGCCACGGACACGGGATCGCCGGCCTTGATGGCATTGCCATCGCCCAGCAGCAGACAGCCCAGCCGGTCCTGATCCAGGTCCAGTACCAGACCGGGCACGCCGCCCGGCAGGATCAGCATGCCGTCCGCCGACGCATTCTCCAGCCCGCTGATCAGGGCGATGCCGTCACCAATATGGCTCACACGACCGCGTTGCCGCCAGCCGGGCGGCGGCAGCGGATCGGCAACCAGCCGGTTCCGCTGTCGGCCCGTCCATTCCGTCAATGCCAGGGAGAGTGTGCCGGTCATGCTTGCAGCCCCTCACGCGCCGCCGTCAGCGCAGCGCGCCAACTATGCTCGATAAGGTTATGGGGCGCGGACAGTTCCACCCCGGCGATCAGGTCAGGATCGACCACCCATTCCACCCGGTCCGGTGGCAGTAAGGACAGCAGCGCCTGATGCCGTTCCTCCGGCCAAGGGCGGGCAATGGTGAGGGTTATCGCTCCATCCAGGCCCAGCAGTGCCGCCTTCTGGTCGGGCTGCATACCCGCCAGTTCGGTGATCAGGGCAGTGGCGAAGACTTGATCCGCCACATCCGGCTGCGCATCGGTCAGCAGACGCGTTGTGAGGGTCACGGCCAATTCGCCCGCCCGCACGGTCAGCTCCGCTTCGGCCTGTCGCCGTTCTGAGTTGATCCGGTCGGCTGCCGCCTGCCGCAACGCGTCCGCCGATTGCCGTGCGGCATCCAGGATGCGCCGCCGCTCCGCCTCTGCCGCCTCATGGGCCTCGGCCCGAAGGCGGGCGGCATCGCTGGCAAGGGCGACCCGGTCGGCCGCGACGGCATCCCGCGCCGCCTGTGTCTCGGCCAGGGCGCCTTCGGCGTCCCGCCGCCTTGCCGTTTGCGCTGCCTCCCGCCGGTCGATGGCGGCCAGCACAGGCCGGAACAGGAACCGCCGCAACAACAGGACAAGTGCCAGGAAGTTGACCAACTGCAACGCCAGTGTCGTCGGGTCCAGATGCATGGCGTCAGCCCACGAACGGATTGGCGAACAGCACCAGCAGGGCGATCACCAGGCAATAGATGGCCGTCGTTTCGATCATCGCCAGCCCCACGAACAGGGTCCGGGAAATGGTGTTGGCGGCATCGGGCTGGCGGGCGATGGCGTCCAGGGCGGCGGCAACCGCCCGTCCTTCCGCCAGGGCGGGGCCGATGGCACCGAAGCTGACGGCCAGGGCGGCGGCCAGGATACTGATCATCTCAATGGTCATGGGGTCAGCCCTTCTCAATAGAACCGATGGCTCCGCCAATAAAGACGGCGGCCAGAATGGTGAAAATGTAGGCCTGGATCAGGCCCAGCAGCGCCTCCAACGCCATCAACGGCACCGGCACCAGGAACCCCGCCAGCGACAGCACAATGGCGATGACGAATTCCCCGCTCATCACATTCCCGAACAGGCGCAATATCAGCGACAGGGTGCGGGTCAGTTCCGACAGCAGGTTCAAAGGCAGCATCCACCAGCGCGGATGCGCAAAGCTGCCCAGATAGGCGCGCCAGCCGCGACGGTAAACGCCCAGCACATGCACCGACCCGAACACGGCCAGACCCAGGGCGATGGCCGTTTCCAGATGCGCCGTCGGTGCCCCCAGACCCGGTACCAGCCCCATCAGGTTGGCGGTCGCGATGAACAGGAACAGCCCGCCCAGCAGCGGCACAAAGGGGCGGCTGTCGGTCTGCATGACCTGATCCAGCTCAGCGCGCAGCAGATCGACAATGGCCTCAATGGCCGTACCCAGCCGCCCCGCCCGTTCGGTGGCAACGCGGGCCGACAGGCCGATCCCTACAAGCGTCAGCAACAGGCTGCACAGCAGGGCATGGAGTACAGGCCAGGTGATGGGGAAAGGACCCAGGGCAAAGGCAATCGGCGCGTCGAAAGGGGCTGAAAGCTCCATCACGCCCTCCCATATCGCCGTATCAGTGGGGGGCGCACCAGCAGAAAGCCAGCCAGGACCGCCAACAGCGGCAGGGCGCCCCCGATCAGCACCACCCCCAGCAGTGTCGCGGCGACACCGCCCAGGCGTCCAAGATGCAAGGCCGCCGCTGCCATTGCCTGCCCGGTTGCGTAAAGGCGCGTGTTCAGCGCCAGCAGGCGGAAGAACAGCCAACCCAGGCCGGCCCCTGCGACCAGGCCAAGGGCCGCCCCGATCCAGGTTTCAGTCATCATGATGCCCCTCATCAATACGCCGCCATGCCGCCCAGCAGCCCACGAACACGCCGGTGAACAGCAGCGATAATGTCCAGAACCGGCCATCGCTCGTCCGATCCAGCCAGCGGCCCAGGAACAGGCCCGCAAGCGGCGGCAGGACAATCAGCCAGCCCAAGGTGCCGATCAGCGCCAGGGTCGCCCCTGTCCCGCGCCGTTTCTCCGCCACCGCCCGGTCCTGGTCGCGTTGCGCGCGGCGGATCGGGTCGATGAGATCGGGGTCGCTCATGCGTCACCCGCCTTGTCACTGGTGACACTGTCCAGAAGGTGATGCACCAGAGCTGCATGCAATGTGCGCTCCTGTGCCGCGCTTTCGCGTTGCCGGTGCAATCCCGCCGCTTTCTCTGCCGCCACCCGCGCGGCCAGTGGGGCCAGCTCCGACCCCGTGGCCGCATCGGGACTGGTCACCCGCACGCCATCACGGTCCACCCGCAGCATGCCGCCTGCAACAGCCGCATAGAGCGTTGCCCCATGTTCCGTGCGCAAGGTCAGAACGCTGGGTGGTAGGGCCGTCAGGAAAGGCGCATGACCCGGTCTTATACCAAAGGCCCCGCTCTCATCCCGTGCTGAAATCTCGGAAATGTCCGTTCGGTCCAGGATGGTGACCAGGGGTGTCAGGATATGCAGTCTCATCCTCTCCCTCCTCCGGTTTCCCGCGCATGGGCGTCGGCCAGTGTGCCGGTCATGTAGAGAGAGGATTCGGCCCAGCCATCGGTATCGCCATTCAAGATGGCCTCGCACCCGGCCAACGTGTCCTGAATATCGACGCTGACACCCTGGCGGCCCGTGAAACCGCCCGTGACATGGAAGGGCTGGGTCAGGAACCGCAGCAGACGGCGGGCCCTTGCCACCACCTGCCGATCCGCCGCCGACAATTCATCCACGCCCAGCAGGGCGATAATGTCCTCCAGCGCACGGTACTGTGCGATTGCTGCCCGTACCGCAGCGGCCACCCGGTAATGGCGTTGTCCCACCAGATCCGGGTCCATCAGGCGGGTGGAGGATGCCAGAGGATCAACGGCGGGATAAAGCCCCTCCGCCGCCACGGCACGCGACAGCACGATGGACCCGTCCAGATGGCTGAACAGCTCGGCCACGGCGGGATCGGTGAAGTCATCGGCGGGGACATAGACGGCCTGGATGGACGTGATGGCGGCACCCGCGACCGAGGCGATGCGTTCCTGCAGCATTCCGATCTCGCCCGCCATGGTCGGCTGATATCCGACGCGGGCCGGCATATGGCCCAGCATGCCGGCAATCTCCGCGCCCGCCTGCACAAAGCGGAAGACATTATCCATCAACAGCAGCACGTCGCGGCCCATGACGTCCCGGAAATATTCCGCCTGCGTCAGGGCCGTGAGGCCTGCACGCCAGCGCGCACCCGGCGGTTCCGCCATCTGTCCCAGCACCATGACGGTGCGTTCCAGAACGCCCGACCCGCGCATATCCTCCAGCAGTTCTGCCGCCTCCCGCGACCGTTCTCCGATACCGGCGAAGACCGACAGGCCGTCGTCACGCTCTACAACCGTGCGGATCAGTTCCATGATCAACACGGTCTTGCCAACGCCAGCACCGCCAAACAACGCCGTCTTACCGCCGCGTGCCAGCGGGGCCAGCAGGTCGATGATCTTGATGCCGGTCCATTGCGGTTCCAGCCGGGCAGTGCGCCGGGACAGCGGCGGGGACGGCTGATGAATGGACCGAAGCGGCAGATCGGCGGGCAGCGGGCCGAGCCCATCCAGGGGGCGCCCCACAACGTCGATGACCCGGCCCAGAAGCTGGGGGCCCACCGGCACCGACAGCCCGCACCTCGTGCGACAGGCTGTGTCGCCCCGCGTCAGACCGGCGGTAACATCCAGGGCCACAGCCCGAACCATATCCGCCGAAAGATGCGCCCGAACCTCCGCCGGTATCGTCCCCCGGACAAACAACATTTCGTCCAGGCAAGGCAAACCGTATGCGAACTGAATATCCAGCACTGACCCATGGATGGCCTGAACTTTTCCCAGGTAGGGATTGGCGACGGTCATGATTGTCTGATCTCAACAGTATCAGCGACAACGATACGCTAATGCGGATCCGACACCGGGTAACTGACACAGGTCAATGTGGCGACGATTTGCCCCGCAAATGTTTGGAATGACAGAGGGTTGTTTAGCAAATTTGGTCTGCCGTGCGCGACGTGGCAGAAACGGTGTTTTTATCGACCATTGCTTTGAGCCCCGCATTTCGGTCCAACTGACACTAGCTTCGATCCCCTCGAGAGGACCGGAGCAACAAGCGATCGAGGTTCACGGAAGAGTAGTTCATCGGCGTGCTGCATGACCGGGAGGCCGGCGGTACGGGATCAGTTCGGCTACGTGCTACGCATGGAAGGAGAGGTGCGGCGGCAACGTCCATTGGTCGCTCGATTTCGTGCGCGATCAGATGGCGGCCGGCCAGCGGTTCCGTGTCCTCAACGTCATCAACGATGTGACCAAGCAGTGCCTCGCGACGATCTCCGACACGACGCACGCGGGAACCGCAAGGGGGCGGGGGGCCGCACTTGGCGGTATGACAGCCGCAACACACTGACGGGGGCCAACGCCCCCGGCATGGCGGCGGCCTTTGACTTTACCTCGATGGCGGGCACGCCTGGAAACAAAGGCGTCACGACTTTGTAACTGGAACTGGAGGAGATCGAGTGGGGCAGGTACCACCCCGCCGGGACGCTCAAGGAACGCACCATCCGTGCCTCGGGTGCTGGCGGTGCCGTGGTGGCGGTCCACAGCCCCACGGGCGGCCTGTTCTGCCTGCTGCCCAACCGCCAGGGCGGTGTCATCGGCTGGCGGCACCCAGACGGCAAGCTGGGCGAGGCATTATCGTGTATCAGGCAGACATCACCTCGGTGTGGATCAACTCGTCACGGCAGTTGATCCATGGACGTACCCTTCTGTCGGGCCAAATTCGGCCGCGATGGAGGATGTCATGGGACGTTCAGCGTTTGATCCTGGCGCGAAAGGAAACAAGCCGTGGAATGCCGGTCGGCGGATCGGTGCCAAGCGCGCACTGAAACCACAGCAGGTCTGGGCCATCCGTTTCTGGCTGGACCACCAGCAGCGGGTGCGAGACCGCGCTCTGTTCGATCTGGCTATAGACAGCAAGCTACGGGGTTGTGACCTTGTCCGGATGAAGATTGGCGACATCGTTCGGGGTGGGGAAGTCCGCTCCCGTGCCCTGGTTGTTCAGAAGAAAACGGGGCGGCCTGTTCAGTTCGAACTGCTGGAGACAGCCCGCAAGAGCCTCCAGGCTTGGCTGGAACGTCGATGCGGGTCAATCAATGACTATGTCTTCCCCCCAGCCGGGTCGATCATGCAAAGCACATCAGTACCCGCCAGTATGCGCGCCTCGTTGAGGAATGGGTAATCGGGATCGACCTACGCCGCGAGGATTATGGAACCCATTCCCTGCGAAGGACCAAGGCTGCCCTCATCTACAAACAGACAGGCAACCTGCGCGCCGTGCAGATTCTGCTGGGCCACACCAAAATCGAGACGACGGTGCGCTATCTGGGTGTCGATGTCGAAGACGCATTGCAACTGGCGGAGACGACGGAGATATAGCGAGTGTGTCTGAGGCGGGAGCCGCCAGGGCGGGCGGGAATGTCCGGAAACTACCCTCCAGACGCGAAAACCCGCCCGTCCGCTCACGGCCCCGTGTCCGCCGTCTAGCCCATCACCCCTAAACGCGCACACGCCTCCATATCAGCTTCGCTGAGTCACCATCACCGCACCAGAATAAGGCGGCATTGATCGGCCCTGGCAAAGCTGGATCATCAACACGTACCTGCAGGTACGGCTGCGGACTATTGTCATTAGTTTGTGCCTCCCAGGCATCCCCAATGTGATGGGGGCCAAGTAATAGACGGTAGGCCGGTGCGGAAGGATTGTCGCGGCTATCGTTCGGGACCAGACGCACCTTGGCATTGATGGTGAGGGTACGGATCGTTCCAGCCCAACCGCCCTCTTTGGTCTGAATGAATCTGCCAATGGTGGCCATGGATCAGTCCTCAGTTTCTCGCGGGAGGCGGCCTACTTCCGGGGCGTCTCCAAGGCGTTTTCGACGTCCACCGTTGTCGTGGGCGAAAGGACGGTCATCCTTCTGGGCTCTGGCATAGGCACGGTCGCTATCCAGGAAAGCGCCCAGCATGTACGGGATCAGATCGGCCACCGGCTCGGCCGCGCCATAGGTTTCCCGGTAAAGGGCAGCATAGGATTGCAGCCGCTGGTGCAGTTCCGGATTGAGGATGACGGTGAGCTTTACCGGCGTTCGATCGGGGAGCTTGGGGAGCTTCAGCATGGGTCAGCCTCCACGGTAGGGCGACAGGATCAGGTCGCGGCGCACAATAACGCGCAGGGGCCAGCCAGGGCGGACGGTCAGTTTTGGCTGGATATCGAGGTTGCGTTCAACCAGACGCTGGCTAGCGCGGTCGGCATTTTGCTGGACGGACTCCCTGACGGCTCGAACCAAGTCGCTTTCCTGCTGTCCAAAGGTCAGTTCAGTGCCGGCACCCAGCAGCGTCGCCATGGCAATGCCCTTCAGCAGGCGGCCTGTGTGGAAATCCACCTCGTCGGAGAGGCCGGACCGGCCTTGGGTGTCGCTGGCGGGCAGGTTGTCCAGTAGCAGGGATGAGCCATCGGGCCGGATCAGGCGTTGCCAGACCAGCAATGCACGCTCCTGCCCAAAGCTGACACGGCTGTCATAGGTGCCGATCAGGCGCGAGCCTTGGGGGATGAGCAGAATCTGGCCGGTGACGGTGTCGTAGACATTCTCGGTCACCTGGGCTGCCACGGTGCCCGGCAGGTCGGAATTGAGCCCAGTCACCAGGGCCGCCGCGATGATGCTGCCCGCCATGATCTGATAAGGGGACGCTGGTTGCTGTTCGGTGTGGGGGTTGTAGATCCCTCCCGCGTCGGGGCGAGCCAGGAAGTCGAGCTTTCGCTGCGGCTCATCGGGTGTGGCTGCTTCAGCAACAGAGACCGGGGCACTTGGATTTGCCGCATTCTGACTTTCTGGAATGGCTGGCCTCGTTTTCGGTTCTGTGCGGATGAACAGACCGGATTGACGGGCTTGGTTGATCTGGACCTGCTCCGGGCTTGGCTGATTGACAGGTGCAGCGGGTGACCATGGCGTGCTGCTCGCCTGTCGACGCTGCTGCTCCAGGATAGGGCGGCCCAGGTCACCGGGCAGCGGTGGCCCCAGCAGCGGGGTGTCGGGCTTGACCTGACTGTAGTCGGTGGGCAGTCCGGCCAAAGCTTCCGGTGCCGGTGGTTTAGACGGCTGGGCCAACTCCTGGCGCTCGACGTCGGGTTTACCGTACGGGCTCTGGAGCGAAAGCATGGTCAGTGTCAAGATGGCACTGGCAGCGATGCCGCTGCCGCCAATGATCACCCCCCGTCGCAGGCGCAATGCCCGGCGCGGGGCAGCGCGCAGTTCCAGCTTTTCGGGTGGTTGCTTGGCTTCGGGTGGGGCCGTCGTCATGATGGCCTCCCATCCGTGCGTTCGATGCGCACCACTTGCTGCGGCTCGATGCCCAGGCGCAATCCGCCGCAGCGAAAAGGCGATCGACGATGTAATGTCGCCCGCGGACGCGGTAGTTCACCAGCTGTGCCTCTCCCTGAGGGCCGATGACAAACAGGGGTGGAGCTTCGCCCTGATCCAAGCGGTCGGGGAACTCGATATAGACCTTGGCTCCATCGTCAAAGACCCGCTGCGGCCGCCAGGGCGGATTGTCACCGGTGATGGCGTAACGGAAGTGCAGGTTCTCCAGCGACAGGCCGGTGGCGACAGGCAGCGTTGCAGGGCCAGTAACTGGTCCTGCGGATAGGTCCAGGACAGCGAGGCCATGGCTGTCTGTGGGGTGCTTTCCAGCAGCAGATGATAGGCGCGGCGGTCGGTGGTGATGACCAGGTTGGTGGTGAGGCTGGCAGCAACCGGCTTCACCAGCACATGTACTCTGCTGGCCTCCCCTGCCCCGCTGCTGGTGTCACCAATGATCCAGCGCACCGTGTCGCCAGCGGAAACGGCCACCAGGGCTTCGCCCGGCTGGAGGGCGATATCGGTCACCCGTTCCGGGGCGGCATAGAGCCGGTACAGAGCCCCCTCGGTATAGGGATAGACCTGCATGGCGTTAAGATAGCCGCTGCGCGTGGGCTCCAAGGTGGCCGCCTTGTTGGCGTCGGTGACGCGCTGGGTCGGGGGCCTGTTGTCAGGTGTCACGCCCGTTGGTGCAGTTGGCAGCGGCTGCAACTGACCGGGCAACGGCAAGGGGATGGGTTTCTCGACAATCTGCACCGGCAACGGCGCCTCGGGTTCAACCGCCGCAGCCTGGAAATCGCTGCTGTCATAGGCGATGGCGGGTGGCTTCTTGGGTTGGCCGGCGCAGGCGGAGAGCATCCCGGCCATCAGGACCGGCAGGATCAGCTTGGTCATGGCGTGTTCCTTGGCGTGGGTTGGGTATCGAACTCCCGCGACCAGTCAATGGCGGTGATGGTGACGCCCAAGGGGTTGCGGGCCAGGGCTTCCGGCGTGCTGGGGGGGCGCAGGCTGACCGCCAGGATCGAGATCCAGCGGTCGGTGCGGACCAGACTGCCGCGCTCGAAATGCTGCTCGGTCCATTTGACCTGGAAGGATTGGTCAGAAGCGCGAACGATGCTGGTCACCTGCACCGTGACGCTGTTGGTGCCGATGCGGCTGAAGGGATCGGTGAGCTTGGCCTGCTCATTGAGGAACAGGGCCGCGCGGTCGGCAACGAAATCATAGGCCGACAACCAGTTCTGCCGCACCAGCACGGGATCGGTGGAGAGTGACCGGACATTGCTGATAAAGCGCCCCAGATAATAGGCGACCTGGGTGTCGGTGGGCTGGTAGGCGCTGGTCGCTGGTGCCACGGCACGGGCCTCGCCCAGCCGGTCGATCTCCACCACATAGGGAATGATCCGGCTTTGGCCCGATTGCCAGGCCACGATGCCCGCCAGCCCAACGGCCAGCCCCAAGCACCCGAAAGCCATCAGCCTCCAGTTCCGGGCCTGGACGCGGACGCTGCCAATCCGCTCATCCCAGAGCTGGGCTGCCTTCTGGTGGGGTGTCACCGGGTCCGGCGTGGTGCCATAGCGTTGCAGGGTGCGCTTGAACATGGTCAATCATCCTTCTGATCAAGGGACGGGGCAGCGCTGCCGCCGGATCGGTCCCCATCCTTGATGGCCTGTCCGGTGCTGTGGCGGCGGGCGCGGGCCGCCTGCTCGGCGCGCAGCTTGCGGGCCCAGGCGGGGGCGTTGTCGGTGGAAGCTGGCGATGCTGCACCTATCCCCTCTCCGCCCGTCTCAGGCAAAGGCTCGGGGTTGGCGGCCTGGCGACCGGACTGAAAGGCCTCGCGCAATGGTTCGGTCATGCGGTGACCGGTATCCTTGGCCTTGCGCAGGGTGGCCTCACCGGCGGCACGGGCCATACCGCCTCCGCCAGACTGTCCAGCGGCCTGGGCGGACTGGTAGGCACCGGTAGCAGCACCGCCGAGACTGGCCCCTGCGCGCACGGCGGCCAAACCAGCCCCGCCGGCCAATCGAGCACCGGCGACGGCGGCACCGCCCGCCAGCAAAACCGTTCCGGCGGCTACCCCGGCGGTCCCAAGTGCAGCACCCGCGCCGAGTTGGGGTGCGCCAGACACCAGCCCAGCGGCAATACCGGGACCAAAGATGCCCAGCCCCAGCAGCGCCAGGGATGCCAGCACCATGGTCATCGCCTCATTGATGCCTGGGACCTTGCCATTCAGCGCCTCCGTGAATTCTCGAAAGAAACTGGAGCCGATGCCAACAATCACGGCCAGGACCATGATCTTGATGCCAGATGAGATGACATGGCCCAGCACCCGCTCGGCCAGGAAGGCGGTCTTGCTCCACAAGGCAAAGGGCACCAGCACGAAACCAGCCAGCGAGGTCAGCTTGAATTCCACCAAAGTGATGAAGAGCTGCACCGCCAAGATGAAGAACGCGATCACCACGAAGAACCAGGCCAGCACCATGATGGTCAGGTTCAGGGCATTGCCGAAGATGTCAGGGAAGCCCAGCATGGTGCGGGCTTGATCCAGCAGCGGATGGGCCGCCTCAAACCCCACAGCCGCCAACTGTCCCGGATGCAACAGGTCACTGGCCGAGAGACCGGAATTCCCCGCGCGCAACCCAAGCTGCGCAAACGAGCTGTAAACAGCCTCTGACAGCGCCTGGAAATTGCCCAGGACCAGCGCAAAGAAGCCGACATAGAGCACCTTGCGGATCAGGCGCGGCATCACATCGTGATGGCCGTCCATGGCCCAGAACAATCCGACCAGCACCATGTCGATGGTGATCAACGTAGCTGTCAGGTAGGTGACATCGCCCGACAGCAGCCCAAAACCGCTGTCGATATAGCGGATGAAGGTTTCCGTGAAACGGTCAATGATGCCGATGTCGCCCATGATGGTTTTCCTCAGCGGCTATAGGCGTGACCGTCGCCCAGAAACTGCCGGGTGCGTTCCCGCGCCATGGCATTGGCCTCGGCAATGGCCGCCTGGGTTTCGGCATCGGCGCGGTACTGAGCGGCCATTAGGCTTTGCAACTGCATCTGCTGTTTGATGGAGAGCGCCAAAAGCTGGTTGCCCGCCTGCTGGGCCTGCAAACTGCCGGCAGCCCCCTGGCTACGATTGACCAGATCGGCCAGTAACGGCGCATCGGCCTGGATCGCGGTGACGATGCCCGACTGGACCCGCATAGTATGCTGGTACGCTGCCCTGGCGCTGTGCAATTGGATGTCGGCCTGCTGCTCCAGGCTGGCAGCATCGGCATCGCGGTAAGTACCGGGGTAGGTGCGCTGCCAGGCGGCATCACTGCCGGCAAGGTCAAAGCCGATGCTGTCGGCCTGGATCATCAGCCCGTCGATGCGGTTTAAGGCGCTGGTGATCTGACCCAGCGACGAATAATCCAGCCGCTGAAGCTGCCGGGCCATGTTCTGCAACATGGTAGCCTGATTTTGCAGGGTCTGTATTTGGTTATTGATCTGCTCCAGGGCACGGGCGGCCTGAAGCACATTCTGGGCATAGTTGGCGGGGTCATAGACGGTGAAGGCTTCGGCCCTGCCGATGACCAGGGTAACGGCCACCAGGGCCGCGAACAGCTTGGCGCTCATGGTTGGGTCTCCTCAGGGATTCGATCCAGAAGCTCAGCCGCCCAATCCAGGCCTTTGGCGCGTAGCCAAGGGGCGGCAAAGCCCAGTCCGGCCTCAGCCACAACCTTGCCGATCAGCACTTGGGAGGAGGGATCGGAGGCCGCACAAAAGGCCTTGGCCACTGGCCCCAGCCCCAGTTGGAACAGCCGGTTGCCGCGCCTGGATTGCAGGTAATAGTCCCGCTTGGGCGTGGCCTGGGCGATAAGGCCGATCTGGCGATCATTCAGCCCAAAGGCCGCATAGACGGCCCTGGCTTGCGGTTCGATGGCGCGGTCATTGGGCAGGACGACCCGCTGTGGGCAGCTTTCGATCAGGGCCGGCGCGATACTGCTCCTAGCGATATCGGCCAGCGACTGGGTGGCGAACAGCACCGCGACGTTGCGCTTGCGCAGAACCTTCAGCCATTCCCGGATACGGGCCGCAAAGGCGGGATTGTCGAGATAGACCCAGGCCTCATCCAGGATCAGCAGGGTGGGTACGCCCGTGAAGCGCTCCTCCAGCCGATGGAAAAGATAGGTCAGGACCGGCAGCACGGCACTCGTCCAGTGCAGCAGCGCCTCCATCTCGAAGCACTGCACGGCGGACAAGTCCAATCCGTCGGATGCGGCGTCCAGCAAGGCGCCGTGCGGCCCTTCAAGCGTGTAGGGCTGAAGGGCGGCCTTCAGCGGGTTGGATTGCAGCAGCAGGGACAGGCCGGTCAGGGTGCGCTGCTCTGGCGGTGCCCCGGCCAGACTGTTCAGCGCCGACCAGACAAGGTCCTTGATCTCCGGCGACACCGTGACCTGTTCATGCTCCAGCAGGCCCGCAATCCAATCGGCGGCCCAGGCCCGCTGGTCAGGATCGTCAATGCGGCGCAGTGGCTGGAAGGACAGATCGCCCGTCTGCCCCAGCGCATGGTGGCGACCACCCATGGCCAGAGTGGCGGCACGGGCGGAATTGCCCTTGTCGAAGACATAGACCTGGGCACCGGGATAGCGGCGGAACTGCATGGCCATCAGCGCCAGCAGCACCGATTTGCCCGCCCCCGTCGGACCCACCACCAGCATGTGGCCGACATCGCCGACATGGGTGGAAAAGCGGAACGGTGTCGCCCCGCTGGTCTCGGCCTGGAACAGCGGCGGGCCATTCAGGTGCCCATTGCGGGCCGGCCCTGCCCAGGTCGCCGACAGCGGCATCAAATGGACAAGGTTCAGGCTGTGAACCAGCGGTTGGCGGACATTGGCATAGACATGGCCGGGCAGGCTACCCAACCAGGCTTCCACGGCATTGATCCGCTCTGGGATGACGGTGAAGCCAAGCCCCGTCAGCACCCGTTCGACGGCGGCCAGCTTATCGTCGGCCGCCTGCGGGTCTGTATCCCAGACGGTAACGGTGGTGGTCAGGTGACCATAGGCGACATGGTCGGCACCAAGGGATTGCAGCGCCGCATCAACATCCATCGCTTTGTTGTCAGCATCGCTGTCCAGCAGGGCCGAGGGCTCATTGGTCATCACCTCGCGCAACAGCGCGCCGATGGATTTGCGCTTGGCGAACCAATGGCGGCGCAACCGGTTCAGAGCGCGGGTGGCCTGCTCGTTATCCAGCGGAATCCAGCGGGTGACCCAGCGATAGGGAAAGTCCAGATGGTTCAGCCCATCCAGCATGCCAGGGCTTGTCTGGTTGGGGAAGCCCAGCACCAACAGGACACGCAGATGCCGATCACCCAGCATCGGCTCCAGTCCGCCCAGCAGGGGCGTATCCACCAGCAGCCCGTCCAGATAGAGCGGGACGTCCGGCACGGCGACAGGATGCCGCCGGGTGGAAATGCAGCCGTGCAGGTAGGTCAGCGTCTCGGCATCATCCAGATCATGCTGTTCAGGCAGGATGGTTTGCAGCAGCCCCGCCAGCCGGAAGAATTCCTGCTGAAACTGATCCAACTCCCGCCGCCAGTCACGACGGCCACCCGTTGCCTGCCCCCCATCCAGCCAGGCATTGCTGGCGCGGGCTTGAGTGTCGGGCGGCGGCAGATAGAGGATGGTCAGGTGGTAGACACTCTCATAATGGCTGCCCGCCCGTTCAAACCCGGCCCGCCGCTCCTGATCGACCAGCCAGGAGGCGGCATCGGGAAAGGTGCTGTCGGGATAGTCTGATGCCGGCACCCGTTCGGCCTCAAAGAACAACGCCCAGCCCGATCCCAGCCGTCGCAGGGCATTGTTCGTGCGGGCGGCCAGCGCCACCAACTCGGCCTCGGTGGCGGAATCCAGGTCCGGCCCGCGATAGCGCAGGGTGCGCTGAAAGCTGCCATCCTTGTTCAGCACGGTGCCGGGGGCGACCAGCGCCGCCCAGGGCAGATGATCGGCCAGCCGGTCGGGCCGGGGGCGATATTCACGCAAGCTCAGCATGACCAGCCTCCTGCTTGGCGCAAATGGCGGGCCAGAATGGCGGCGATATGCGGATCGCGGCGGCTGACCAACACGGCGAGGCTATGCCCGCCGAGCGCCAACAACAGACCCGCCAGCCATTGCTGAAGCCCCAGGCCGATGGCAGCGGCGATGGTGCCATTGAGGATGGCCAATGCACGCGGGGCACCGCCCAGCCGGATCGGCTCGGTCAGTGCCCGGTGCAGTGGCACGGTGAAGCCTTCGGGCAGGTCCTTCATGGCAGCAGCGCCCCGCCGCCGAAGGAAAAGAAGGACAAGAAGAAGCTGGAGGCGGCAAAGGCCACCGACAGCCCGAAGACGATCTGGATCATCCGCCGGAAGCCGCCCGACGTTTCCCCGAAGGCGAGGGTCAGACCCGTGGTGATGATGATGATCACCGCCACGATCTTGGCGACGGGGCCTTGGACGGAATCCAGGATGCGCTGGAGGGGATCCTCCCAGGGCATGCCGGAGCCGGCGGCCTGTGCCGGCAGCGCCAGCAGCATGGCCATGCCGGCAAAGGCCAGGGAACGCAGACGGGACACGCGGAACGGTCGCATGATGATCTCCTATCAAAGCTGTTGAAGGTCGACCGGACCCAGGGTGACGATCCGGTAATCACCATGGGCGTCCAGCCCATCGGTGCGGGCGATGGCATCGACCCGACGCTGACCGCTGCGGGATTGGATGTGGACGATCAGGTCCACGGCCTCGGCGATCAGACGTCGGGGCACGGTGACCACCGCCTCTTGCGCCAACTGTTCCAGGCGGTACAGGGCGGCCTGAGCGGAATTGGCATGCAGGGTGGCGACGCCGCCGGGATGGCCAGTGTTCCAGGCCTTAAGCAGGTCCAGCGCCTCCCCGCCCCGGACCTCACCGACTATGATCCGGTCGGGCCGCAGCCGTAGGGTGGAACGCACCAAATCGCGCAAGCTGACCACGCCCGGTCGCGTGCGCAGCGCTACACAATCGGGGGCGGCACATTGCAACTCGCGCGTATCCTCGATCAGCACCAGCCGTTCAGTGGCCTCGGCCAGTTCGGCCAGCAGCGCATTGGTCAGCGTCGTCTTGCCAGACGCCGTTCCACCCGCCACCAGGATGTTGCGGCGCGCCCGCACGGCCCGGCGCAGGGCATCAGCCTGCAACGGCGACAGGATGCCGTCGGCAACATAGTCAGCCAGGGTCAGGATGCGCGCCGCCGGTTTGCGGATGACAAAGCAGGGGGCGATCACCACTGGGGGCAGCAAACCTTCAAACCGCTCACCCGAGGGCAGTTCCGCCGACAGGATGGGCCGGTCGGCATGGGTTTCGGCACCAACATGCGACGCGACCAGCCGGATCAGCCTTTCCACCTCCTCGGGCGGCACCTGCATGCCCGTGGCAACAATCCCCTGCCCGGCCCGTTCCAGGCGCAGCATGCCATCGGGATTGACCATCACCTCGGTGACGGTCGGGTCATCCAGGGCGGCGGCGATATCCGGCCCCAGGGCCGTGCGCAGCATGGAATGGCGGCGTTCATCCGCTTCGCGCCGGGGGCTCATGCTGTGCCCTCCCGGCTGGCCGACAGGGTGCGGGTGGGGGCGGCCATCTGACGGCCCACCTGATCAATGAATTTCTGGAACCGCTCCTTGCCCACGGCATGGGCGGCCCGGTCAGGTTCAGGCACCGGGGCCGTGACAGTCAGCTGGTAGCGGACATAGAGCGCCAGGCTTTCCAGCAACACCTGCACGTCACGCTCGATGCGCTCCAATTGCCGCCCCTGCCGGTCCAGTCGGATGCGCAAGGCCTCCTCGATGCCTTTGGCCCCCCGCCGGGTCAGGTATTGGCGCAGCGCATCGGCGACGATGGCCGATTTGGTCGTGCCCGGCTTGGCGGCCAGGGCCTCCAGCTGGGTCGATAGTTCATCATCGAGATAGAGGTGATGGCGGGGTTTCATGGCCCGGCTCCAGCGTGGGAAACGTTGGAGCTAAGGATCGGCTAGGAGTACGAAATTTCTTATGACGGTTAAATACGATGTGATACGCTTTAGTCGAAAAGTCAGGAAGATTGGCGCATAAAATATAGAAAGAAAAGAAGATGAACGACATTGATCAGAATGAAGGGGAAATAATAGAAATAGTAGAAAGGATTATTGAAGAAATTATCGATCCATATTTTGAAAAAATAGGCATTTCACTATCAGATCGATCATTTCATGCGGCGATGGATATTGCAAAGAATTATATAATAGAAATACAAGAAGGGGACAAGCCCGCCGAAAAGCCAGACTTGACGACAGATTTTGTTGCAACTCCTTGGTTTAAGATAATATTTCGGGCTACCAATGCATGGTATAAGAATAAATTTGGGAAAGCACTTGAACACAAAAAAGAAAGAACAAGAGGGATTGTATTAATATATGGCCTACCTTTCGAAATTTTAATCCCAACTACCACATCCAGGCCAGGAAAACATGGCCCTGGAAGGCACATGGAAACAGTGTGGATCAGATTTCCAGATATAATCCTAGACGATGAAGATATACTGTCATGGATAGTTAATTCACCTAACATTGATGCAATGCCGCCCGATGTAGTAGTCGATGTGCGACAGCAAATTACAGATATAGCCACATCAATCCGTTCCATTAAAACTAACTTCATGGCGTCAGGTGGAAATAATGAAGTTCTTGGACTAAAAAGCAATACCCTAGCCAGCTTGCAGGCCTTCCCTGACTTAATATGCGCCTCCGACCCCAAACGCATACAAAGATCCTATTGGGAAATTCAAATGGCTTGCGAGTCAGCGTTCAAGGCTGTAACTCTGCAAAGAACTGGAAAATTTAAACATACCCACGATCTATTCCTACTATATGATGAACTTAATGATGCGTCTCCATTAGATTTTAATCGAGATGCCCTCAAGGCTATACCAAATTGGGGGGAAATGGTAGATTTACGCTACGCTCAAGGAGTGCGCGAAAATTTACTGGAGTGTTTTAAATGTTACCGTCAATCTTTATTCATAATTAGCAAATTGGCCAGGTGCTCTGGACCAGGAGGATTTTCCAATTTCGGAAATGCAGAATTCGAAATTAGACGACCACCATGGCTCGAGGACTGACAGCTCGACAATATTTATGCTTTTCAAAAGTCAGGCAACAAATCGTCCTTCGCCCCTTCATTGATCGCGTGGGCGCGGGCGACACTCGACAGACGGTCGATGGCTCGCTTGTCTGCCGCCACATCGGTTTCATCATCTGCTAATCCGAACAGATCGCCAGTCTCCTGTCCCAACGGCTTGGATAACCCCTCCTCCGGTAACCCCGGATGGCGCTGCTGCTGTAGACCACCCTCCGTCAGTTCATCCAACGCGCTGTCGTCATCCTCCTCCGCAAGTCGCTGATCCATGCCACGCACCTGTCCACCCCAGTCGTCGGATCGGGCTGGGGGACAGTCAGCATAGGGACCGTCCGACGGGGCTGGTGCTGGCAACACCCGTTCCGTGAAGTTTCGGTCCTCATAGTAGCGCAGCTTGCGGGCGCGGATCGGGGACAGGCCAGACACCAGCACCAGTTGATCCGTCGGCGGCAACTGCATCACCTCGCCCGGTGTCAACAGAGGGCGGGCCGTTTCCTGTCGGCTGACCATGACATGGGACAGCCAGGGGGCCAGCCGGTGGCCGGCATAGTTGCGCTGCGCCCGCAATTCGGTGGCCGTGCCCAGCGCGTCCGAGATGCGTTTGGCCGTGCGCTCGTCATTGCAGCTAAAGGCGATGCGGACATGGCAATTGTCCAGGATGGCGTTGTTCTCTCCATAGGCCTTGGATATCTGGTTCAGGCTCTGGGCGATCAGATAGGCGCGGATGCCATAGCCCGCCATGAAGGCCAGCGCCGTCTCAAAGAAGTCCAGCCGCCCCAAGGCCGGAAACTCATCCAGCATCATCAGCAACTGGTGCCGCCGCCGCTTGGCGGGGTCACCCTCCAACCGCTCGGTCAGCCGCCGCCCAATCTGGTTCAACACCAGTCGCACCAGTGGCTTGGTGCGGGAAATGTCCGACGGCGGGATCACGAGGTACAGCGACACCGGTCGCGGCGCGTCCACCAAATCGGCAATCCGCCAGTCACAGGCCGCCGTTGTGACCGCCACGGTCGGATCGCGGTAGAGGCCCAGGAACGACATGGCGGTCGACAGCACGCCCGACCGCTCATTCTCCGACTTGTTCAGCACCTCCCGCGCCGCAGACGCGACGACGGGATGGACGATGGGCTTGTCGGCTGTGCCCAGATGATTGGTGGCCATCATCCGGCGCAGGGTGTGGGCAAAGCTGCGCCTGGGGTCGGATAGGAAGGTGGCCACGCGCGCCAGGGTCTTGTCCTCCTCGGCATACAGCACATGCAGGATGGCCCCCACCAGCAGGCTGTGGGAGGTTTTCTCCCAATGGTTCCGGCGTTCCAGCGCGCCCTCTGGATCGACCAGAATATCGGCGATGTTCTGCACATCGCGGACCTCGTCCGGTCCCTTGCGCACCTCCAACAGCGGATTGTAGCGGGCCGAGCGCGGATCGGTTGGGTTGAACAGCAGGCTGTGCGAGAAGCGCGCCCGCCACCCCGCCGTCAACTGCCAGTTCTCGCCCTTGATGTCATGGATCACTGCCGATCCGGTCCAGGACAGCAGCGTCGGCACCACCAGCCCCACGCCCTTGCCCGACCGGGTGGGCGCAAAGGCCATGACATGCTCCGGCCCATCGTGCCGAAGGTACCGCCCACCCAACCGCCCCAGAAAGACCCCCGCCGGTCGAAACAGCCCCGCCCCCTCCACCTCCCGGCGGGTCGCCCAGCGCGAGGAGCCATAGGTCGTGACCATCCGCGTCTGCCGGGCGCGCCACAGCGACCCGATGATGGCAGCAGCACAGCCCATGAAGCCGCTGGCCCCCGCCAACATGCCGGCCTTGTCAAACACATGCGGCGCATAGGCCTCGTACCAGTACCACCACTCGAACAACTGCCAGGGGCGGTAGACGGGCCAGCCGGCGATGACGGTCCAGGCGGGCCCGAGCTGTGCCTGATTGCCCAGCATGGCAGCCGCCCATTGCGTCGCCGCCCAAACGCCCAGGATCACGATGGCGAAGACGACCAGGATCTGGCCGATCAGCAGTTTGGTAGGGGTCATGGGGAGCCTCGAACACATCGAATTGTATCCCCATGGAAACTCAGTGTGGCAGGTGACGGTATGTCCCGCATAAACGCCCCATCTCTCTTCCGGCACCAGGATCGGCCCATGAGACCGCCGGCCTGGATATTATTTCTATTATTTTCGAAATGTCGTTGACATGGATGCCGTAGAACCATATTTTGATGATCATCGAAATGAATGGAGCTGGTCATGAGCGCCTTTCCTGTTGTCATTATCGGTGCCGGCCCGGTTGGGTTGGCCGCTGCCGCCCATCTCTTGAACCGTGGGCTGGAACCACTGGTGCTTGAGGCGTCGGACGACGTTGCCGCGCATATCCGTGACTGGGGGCATGTGCGCGTATTCTCTCCCTGGCAGTACAATATTGATAAAGCCGCGCGCGCCCTGCTGGAGCCGTCAGGCTGGATCGCGCCGGCGCCGGAGGGTTTGCCGACAGGTGCGGAACTGGTCGAACTTTATCTGCGCCCCTTGTCGCGCCTGCCGTCCATCGCGGCACGCCTGCGCCTTTCCCACCGGGTCACAGCCATCAGCAGGGTGGGCTTTGACAAGGTGAAAAGTGCCGATCGCGCATCAGCGCCGTTCGTGCTGCGGGTTTCGACGCCGACAGGGGAAGCGGATATCCTGGCGTCCGCCGTCCTGGATGCCTCCGGCACCTGGTCACAACCCAATCCAGCCGGGGCCGACGGGTTGCCCGCCATTGGGGAGGTGGCCGCGGCCGACCGTATCGCCTATCGCATTCCCGATCTTCTG
Organism: Niveispirillum cyanobacteriorum; assembly: GCF_002868735.1. Lineage (GTDB taxonomy): Bacteria > Pseudomonadota > Alphaproteobacteria > Azospirillales > Azospirillaceae > Niveispirillum > Niveispirillum cyanobacteriorum. The sequence continues at coordinate 1,132,687 of NZ_CP025612.1, forward strand.
GGGAGGGACAGGATGCGCTATGCCGGCCAGCATGTGCTGGTGATTGGTGCCGGGCATTCCGCTGCGAACGCTTTGCTGGACCTGGCGCAACTGGCCGAACAGTCACCCGGCACCCGTATCAGTTGGGCCGTGCGCAGCACCGACCTGCGCCGTACCTTCGGTGGTGGCGATGCCGATGCACTGGCGGCCCGCGGAGCCCTGGGCAGCGCCCTGCGTCGCCTCGCCGACAGCGGTCATATGGAACTCTACGCCGGTTTCAAAACAGTCGCGTTCCAACAAGCCACCGACAGCCTGACCGTGACCGCCCGCGATGGCCGCGTGATCACGGACGTGGAGCAGGTCATCGTCGCGACAGGCCAGCGGCCCGACCTGACCATGCTGCGCGAACTGCGCCTGGGTCTGGACCCCTGGCTGGAAAGCACAGCGGCCCTGGGGCCGCTGATCGACCCCAACCTGCATAGCTGCGGCACAGTTCGCCCGCACGGGGCGAAGGAATTGTCCCATCCTGAACCCGGCTTCTTTACCGTCGGCATCAAAAGCTATGGTCGCGCACCGACCTTCCTGATGGCGACCGGCTATGAGCAGGTGCGGTCGGTCGTGGCTTTCCTGGCCGGCGATCTGGCCGCCGCCGCCGAGGTGCAGTTGGAGCTGCCCGAAACGGGCGTGTGTAGCGTCAGTCTGGCAGGCAGCCCGGTGAACGCGGATTGTTGTGGGGGCCTTGCCCCTGCCGGTGCCGATGCCTGCTGTGAGCAGGATGCCACGGCCAAGGCAGCGGGCGAGGCTGGTTGCGGCTGCCCCCCGCCAACCGGGACCAAGACCGGCTGTGCAGCGTGAGGGGAGGCGGGACCGTGTCCGTGCATCGCGGCTTTATTGCCGGGCTGGGCATGGCCCAGATCATCTCCTGGGGCAGTCTGATCTATGCCTTCCCGTTACTGGCCACGCCGATGGCGGCGGACTTCACCTGGTCGCGGTCGGCGATTTTCGGGTTGGCGTCGCTGGCGCTGGCGGTGGCGGGCTTGGCTGCCTATCCGGTGGGCCGCGTCATTGACCGGGGCCATGGCCGCGCAGTCATGGCCGGCGGGTCCCTGCTGGCGACGCTGGCTCTGCTGGTCTGGTCGCACGTGGACGCGGGTTGGCTGTTACCCCCGCTGTTCATCCTGATCGGGCTGGCCCAGTCCATGACCTTGTATGAGCCGGGTTTCGCCGTGGTTTCACAACGCTTTGGCCCCCAGGCACGGCGGGGGATCACGGCGCTGACCCTGTGGGGTGGCTTTGCCAGCACCCTCTTTGTTCCGCTGACCCAGTTCCTGCTGGACCGGCTGGGCTGGCGCGGGACGCTGGAGGTGCTGGCCGCCATCAACCTGTTCCTGGCCCTGCCCCTGCATCTGCGGGTGATCGACCGAGCAGCACCGATGCTGTCGATCAGGGCGGGGGCGACCGATGAGGCTGTCATCCCCTGGGTGCTGCGCCAACCCGCATTCTGGGGCCTGATGGCCGCCTTCACCCTGTATTATGCCCTGTTCTCAGGTATCAGCTTTCACCTGTATCCCCTGCTGGGGGAACAGGGCCTGTCAACCGCCTCGGTCGTGCTGGTCTTGACCTTGATCGGCCCGGCGCAGGTGGTGGGCCGGGTCATCGTGGCCGCCATCGCCGAGCGGGCACCGATCCGGCAGGTCGGGGTGGGCACCATCCTGGCCCTGCCGGTGGCGCTTGCCCTGTTGCTGCTGCCCGGCGGCGGGGTCCCGGCACTGGTGCTGTTCGCCATTCTCTATGGCGCGGCCAATGGCATCATGACCATCATCCGTGGGGCCGCCGTGCCAGAGATGCTGACACCCCGCGCCTACGGCGCTGTCAATGGCCTGATGAGCCTGCCGGGTTCGGTGTGCAAGGCACTGGCCCCGCTGCTGGTGGCGCTGATCTGGGACCGGTCCGGGTCCTACCAGCCTGTGCTGTGGCTGGGGATCGCGGCCTGCGTGCCGATCCTGGCCGGCTTTCTGCTGGCCGCCTTCACGCGGCCGCCGGATCGCAGCAGGTTGTCGCCATGACCGGCCGCGAACAGCATTGTTCACGCAGGAAGGCCAGCAGCGCGTCCATCTGCGGATAGATCGGCCGGCAGATCAGGGTGCGTCCGTCCCGCACCTGTTCCACCAGCCCGGCCTGCACCAACTGCTTGATATGGTGGGACAAGGTGGACAGGACGATGCCCAGTTCCTCGGCGATGGCGCTGACCGGCATGCCCTCATCACCCGCCTGCACCAGCCGTTGATAGATGGCAAGGCGGGACGGATGCCCCAGTTCGGCAAAGCAGCGGGCGGCGGCTTGGATTTCCATGAAGGCGCTCCAGATCCATATTCACTGTAGAATATGGCGCCCACATTTCTAAGTTTCCAGGACTACAAAACCATAACCCGCCTTGGGGGGCTGCCCCACCCGCGCCGAGGCGGGACTGCCTCCTCCAGACCTCTGGCAAACATCTCCAGTACCTGTCCATCTCAGCCGTGCATCCACCCCTCTACCTTGTCGCTGCTGGGAACCGAGCCGGCATGTACGACCTTGCCGTCGATGACGACGGCCGGCGTCGACATCACCCCATAGCCGACGATATCCCGGATATCCTCCACCTTCGTCAGGGTGATCGACACTCCCTTGGCCGCAGCCACCTTCGTCAGTGTATCGACGGTTGCCTTGCATTTGGCGCAACCGGACCCGAGAACCTTGATATCCATGTCCGTCTCCTTGATGGGCTGCCGGCCATCAGACCAGCAGATGGGAAATGCCGTTGAACAGATAGCCGATCACCAGGATACCGGTGACGACGATGCCGAAGAACAATGCCAGCAACGGCCCCTTGACCACGCGCTTCAGCATGATCAGCGATGGCAGCGACAGGGCGGTAACGGCCATCATGAAGGAAAGTACCGTGCCCAGCCCGACGCCCTTGGACACCAGCGCCTCGGCGATCGGCAGGGTACCGAAGATATCGGCATACATCGGTACCCCGACGATCGTGGCCAGGATGGGGGACCACCATTTATCCTGCCCGATCAAGGCGGTGATCAGGTCCGCTGGAATCCAGTTGTGGATGCCCGCACCAATGCCGACGCCGATCAGGATATAGGGCCAGACGCGCCCGGCAATATCGCGCACCTGCCCCCAGGCGAAGGCGACGCGTTCCTGCCGGGTCAGGTTCGTCTCGCCCTGATCCAACACGGGTACCATGCGGACGAAATCCTCCACCTGATCCTCCATGCCCGCATGACCGATCAGGGTGCCGCCCAGGACCGCCAGCACCAGCCCGACCAGGACATAGGCGATGGCGATGGACCAATTGAAGATGCTGGCCAGCAGGATCACCGAGGCCAGATCGACCAAGGGCGACGAAATCAGAAAGGAAAAGGTGACGCCCAGGGGCAGACCTGCCCCGGTGAAGCCGATAAAAAGCGGGATCGACGAGCAGGAACAGAACGGCGTCACCGTACCCAGCAGGGCCCCGATCAGATTGGCCCCGACGCCCCTGTACCGGCCCAGGATTCGCCGTGATCGTTGGGGGGAAAATAGGATTGGAGGAAGGAGATGCTGAAGATCAGCACGCAGAGCAGGATGAATATCTTGATCGTGTCATAAATGAAGAAATGAATGCTGCCGCCCAACCGGCTGGCCGGATCGAAACCCGGCACTGCCGACAGCAGCCAGGAGACCAAATCCGACAGCCACTGCATCTTCAGCAATTGGTCGTTGAGCCAGGAGAACAGGGACGACATGGGTCAGGACTCCGGGTTACGCCGCTGCGGCGCAGTTTGTGGGTATGTCCCGTTCCAGCGCCGCTGCCAGCAGGCGAAGTGTCGCTGGAGGAAGATCGGGGTGCAGCCGATAGCATTCCACTGCGCATCACGCCGCTCCACCACCCAGCCAACCTGCTTCAAGCGCAGCATGTGACACGAAACCCAGCTTTGGGCTGAACGATTGCCAGAATCTGGTCTTTTGATAGGACATAGCACGTTCCGATGCCTTGACATAACGCAAGCCGCCGGAATGCGCCGGCGGGCAGAAAGACAAAAAGCCTTCCAGGCGCTGTTCAGACACCCGAAGGGCTTTCATTCTGAAATGTAAAATCCGGATTAGGAAGCCGGCTTGGCCATCGGCGTCAGCTTCAAAGCGGCGGCCTCTGAAGCCTTGCGCTTGGCGTCCGGCAGTGGCACCAAGCCCTTGTCGGCGAGATAACCCTCGTCACCCATGGCGCGCTCGGAAGCGTATTCCGCCAGGAATTCCTTCAGGCCGGGAACGACACCGACATGCTGGTTCTTGAAATACATGAACAGTGGACGCGCCACCGGATAGGTCTGGCCGGCGATGGTTTCGTAGGTCGGCTCCACACCGTTGACGGGCACACCGCGCAGCTTGTCGACATTCTCTTCTAGGAAGCTGTAGCCGAAGATGCCGAAGGCCTTCGGGTTGGTCTCCAGGCGCTGGACGATGACGTTGTCATTCTCGCCCGCCTCAATGAACAGGCCGTCCTCGCGCATGGTCTTGCAGACCGTGTCATGACGAGCCTTGTCCAGGTTCTTGATGGTGGGGAACTCCTTGCAGCCCGTCTCCATGACCAATTCGACCCAGGCATCGCGCGTGCCAGACGTCGGGGGCGGCCCCATGATCTCAATCTCAATGGCCGGCAGCGACTTGTCGATGTCCGACCACTTCTTGTACGGGTTGGCGACAATCTGGCCGTTGACCTCGACTTCCTTAGCCAGGGCATTGAAAAGCTGGGCCTTGGTCAGGTTGATCGGCGTGCCCTTCTTCGACTGAGAGATGGTGAGCCCGTCATAGCCGATGATCAGTTCGGTAACCTGGGAAACGCCGTTCTTCTGACAGCTGTCGAACTCCGACGCCTTCATGGCGCGCGACGCACCGGTGGCATCGGGAAAGTCGGTGCCCACGCCGGAGCAAAACAGCTTCATGCCACCACCAGTGCCGGTGGATTCCAGGATCGGCGCACCGAACTTGCTGGTCTGGCTGAAGCGCTCGACAACGGTGGACGTAAAAGGGAACACCGTGGAAGAACCGACGATGCGGATCTGGTCACGGGCAGAGGCCGCGCCCGCGACGCCCATGACGCAGGCCATGCCGATCATAGTGGAAAGGAGAATCTGCTTGGTTTTCATTTCACGCTCCGATCTGCCGTTGAGTAGAAAATTAGTCTTCTCAAGTGGATGCCCACGGAAGTAGTGGGGTGGCTCGACCCAGCTCTCACCACCCTACAAGGACGGAGGCACTGATGTTTCAATTTCGTGACACATGAGCGGCTTTTCTTTTACAAATACTCTGCATGCCGCCCACGTTGTAGCTTGTGACATCACTTGACACGCAGAGTCAATTCCATAATTATCGAATCATGGAATCGAAATACGCGACAGAGGCCTTTGCGGCCCTTGCCCAGGAAACGCGGCTCTCCATCTTCCGGCTGCTGGTGCAACGGGGGCCTAACGGCCTGCATGCCAGCGAGATCGCCGCCCAGGTCGGCGTTCCCCCCTCCACGCTGTCCCACCATCTGGGCATTCTGGAGCGGGCGGGCCTGCTGCGGTCCTGGCGGGTGCAGCGGCAGATCTTCTACGCGACCGATTATGAGGGCACGCGCAAGCTGGTGGCCTTTCTGATGGAAGATTGCTGCCAGGGCCGACCGGAGATCTGTAGCGGCATCCCGGTGCCAACCTGTGCCAGCGGTTGCCCGGATTGACCCAACCGACGCCCGCCCAAGGAGACATCATGTCCGAGCGCGTTTTTAATGTCCTGTTCCTTTGCACACACAACAGTGCCCGCAGCGTCATGGCGGAATGTATCCTGAACAAGGAGGGCAAGGGACGGTTCCAGGCCTTCAGTGCTGGCAGCCAGCCGTCGGGTCGCATCAACCCCTTCGTAAAGGAGCTGCTGGAGCATCTCGGCCACGATACGGCTGGCCTGCGCTCCAAGACCTGGGACGAGTTCGCGACACCGGACGCACCGCAGATGGATTTCATCTTCACCGTCTGCGACAGTGCGGCGGGGGAGGTCTGTCCGGTCTGGCCCGGCCATCCGATGACAGCACATTGGGGCTTTCCCGACCCCTCCTCGGCTACCGGCACCGATGCGGAAAAGGCCGCCTTCACCGCCGATGTCTTTGCCCAGATCCAGCGTCGGCTGCAGCTGTTCATGAGCCTGCCGCTGGCCTCGCTGGACAAGCTGGCGCTGAAACGCAAGCTGGCGGAGATGGCGCAGCAAGGGGTCATGGCATGACCGATATCACCATTTACCACAATCCCGCCTGCGGCACCTCACGCAACACCTTGGCGATGATCCGCAACAGCGGCGTGGAACCGACGGTTATCGAATATCTGAAGACTCCGCCTTCACGCGAAGCCCTGATGGACCTGATCGCCCGCATGGGTGTGCCGGTACGGGATGTGCTGCGCGAGAAGGGCACGCCCTATGCCGAACTGGGGCTGGGTGACCCGGCCCTATCGGACGAGGTCTTGCTGGATGCCATGATGGCGCATCCGATCCTGATCAACCGGCCCATTGTTGTCACCCTGCTGGGTGTGCGCCTGTGCCGACCGTCGGAACTGGTTCTGGACCTTTTACCCGATGCGCAGAAAGCCGCCTTTGCCAAGGAAGACGGCGAGGCCGTCGTGGATGCCGCTGGTAACCGTCTGCGGTGATCGGCCGCGTTTTCCAAACCCGTTTCCAAGGTCCGCCATCGTGAGCCACGCTGCACCCGCCCGCCGCCTCTCCTTCCTTGACCGTTACCTGACCCTTTGGATTTTCGCGGCCATGGCCCTGGGCGTGGCGCTAGGCAGCCTTTTCGAGGGGCTACCGGCGGCACTCGACCGGCTATCGGTGGGCACCACTAACATCCCCATCGCCATCGGCCTGATCCTGATGATGTATCCACCGCTGGCCAAGGTCCGATATGAGGAACTGCATCAGGTCTTCGCCGACAAGCGCATCCTGGCCCTGTCGCTGGTCCAGAACTGGATCATCGGGCCGGTGCTGATGTTCGCCCTGGCGGTGATCTTCCTGGCCGACCATCCGGATTACATGACGGGCCTGATCCTGATCGGGTTGGCCCGTTGCATCGCCATGGTGCTGGTCTGGAACCAGCTTGCCTGCGGATCGAACCAATATGTGGCGGGGCTGGTGGCGTTCAATTCCATCTTCCAGATCCTGTTCTTCAGTGTCTATGCCTGGTTCTTCCTGGGCTTCCTGCCGCCCCTGTTGGGGCTGGAGGGCAGCGTCATCAACGTGTCCTTCTGGACCATCGCGGAGGCGGTGCTGATCTATCTGGGCGTGCCCTTCCTGGCCGGCTTCCTGACCCGCAAGGTCCTGATCCGCGCCAAGGGCGAGAGCTGGTACGAGAGCCGCTTCCTGCCCCGCATCTCCCCCCTCACGCTGGCGGCCTTGTTGTTCACCATCGTCGCCATGTTCAGCCTGAAGGGCGGTGACGTCGTGCGGCTGCCGCTGGATGCGCTTTCCATCGCCGTACCGTTGACGCTCTATTTCTTCATCATGTTCCTGGTCAGCTTCTTTATGGGGCGGCTGATCGATGCAGACTATCCCCGCGCCACCTCGGTCGCCTTCACGGCAGCGGGTAATAACTTCGAACTGGCCATCGCAGTGGCCATCGCCGCCTTTGGTCTCGCTTCCCCCGTTGCCTTCGCCGCGGTCATCGGCCCGCTGGTGGAGGTGCCGGTGTTGATCTTGATGGTGCAACTGGCGCTGTGGCTGGGCCGGCGCTGGTATCCGGCCACGGCACCGGCCAAGGGATGATCCGAATGAACCGTCTCCGCCCCCTGCCCGACCCGACCCACCTGCCCGCCTTCGACCCCGCCTATGCCCATCAGCGGCCCGCCCTCGGCCTGGGGCCGCTGGACCCCAAGCCGCGTATCCTTTTGTTGTACGGTTCGCTGCGTGATCGCTCTTTCTCCCGCCTGGCGGTGGAAGAGGCCGCGCGCCTGTTGGAATATTTCGGCGCGGAGACGCGGATTTTCGATCCGTCCGACCTGCCCCTGCCTGATCAGGTGAAGGGTGACGACCATCCCGCCGTGCGCGAACTGCGCGAGCACTCTATCTGGTCAGAGGGGCAGGTCTGGTGCAGCCCCGAGCGCCATGGCCAGATTACCGGCGTCATGAAGGCGCAGATCGACCATCTGCCGCTTTCCATGGGCGGCATCCGCCCGACCCAAGGCCGTACCCTGGCTGTGATGCAGGTGTCCGGCGGCTCCCAGAGCTTCAACGCCGTCAACACCCTGCGCATCCTGGGCCGCTGGATGCGGATGTTCACAATCCCGAACCAGTCCAGCGTCGCCAAAGCCTTCCAGGAATTCGACGAGGCCGGTCGCATGAAGCCGTCGGCCTATTACGACCGCATCGCGGACGTCATGGAAGAACTGGTACGCTTCACGGTGCTGCTGCGCCCGCATGCCAACCTGCTGGTGGATCGCTATTCCGAACGGCGGGAGGCCCGCAAACCCGTCAATCCTGCGACCGATCTCGCCACACTGGCAGTTGGTGGTGGGTTGGGCCGGGCATCATGACGGTGCAAGAGGTCGATGTTGTGATCGTCGGCGGTGGGCAGGCGGGGCTGGCCACCGCCTATCACCTTCGTCGGGCCAGCATCGACTTTGTCATCCTGGATGGTGAGGCGGGACCGGGCGGGGCATGGCGGCATGGCTGGGACAGCCTGCGCCTGTTCTCCCCCGCCGCCTACAGTTCGCTGCCGGGCTGGCCGATGCCGCCGGGTGGCGATGATTACCCGTCCCGAAACGCCGTCATTGACTATCTGACCCGGTATGAGCAGCGCTATGCCCTCCCCGTTCACCGGCCCGTCGATGTCCAGACTATCGCAGATGACGGTGACCGGTTGCGGATCATGACCGACAAAGGGGCGTGGCGGGCCAGGGGCGTTGTCATGGCCACGGGCACTTGGCGCCACCCCTACATCCCAACTTATCCGGGGCAAGAGCTGTTCGATGGACAGCAGATCCACTCTGCCCATTACAGCGGACCCGAGAGATTTGCCGGGCACCGGGTGCTGGTGGTCGGTGGCGGCAATTCCGGGGCGCAGCTGCAGGCCGAATTGTCGCTGGTCGCCGATGCGACCTGGGTGACGGAGCGCCCGCCGGTCTTTCTGCCCGATGAGGTTGATGGCCGGGTTCTGTTCCAGCGGGCGACCGCCCGTATCAAGGCGTTTCAGGAAGGGCGCGCGCCGGATGCGCCGCCCGGTGGGCTGGGCGACATCGTTATGGTCGCCCCGGTCAAGGCTGCACGGGATCGCGGCAATCTGGTCAGTGTGCGGCCCTTCGCCCGTTTCACCCGAACAGGCGTCCTGTGGACCGACGGCACAGAGACCGATATCGACACCGTGATCTGGTGCACGGGCTTCCGCCCTGCCCTGGACCCGGTTGCTGGATTGGGGCTGATCGAGGCCGATGGAACTGTGGCGGTGGACGGCACCCGCTGCCACCGAAACCCCAAACTACGGTTCGTCGGATATGGCACATGGACCGGCCCCGGTTCCGCGACACTGATCGGCGTCGGCCGCAGCGCCCGTAATACCGCTGCAGAGATTGCCGCGGCACTGACAGACGGCCTTCCCATCAAGAGCTGAAACCATCTGGCGATCAGACCTTTCTTGCTTGTGATACCCCGGACGGGGTTGGATCAACCGACCTGCGGCCCGCAACGCTGCCGCCCAAAGTTCCAGGTCACGCCATCCCCGCTGACGATCCCCGACACAGGCTGCCCAAGATGCCGGTCCAACACGGGCCGCCAGGGCACCAGGGTGAAGTCACGGCTGCGTTCGATCAGGGCCAGCTTCGCGCTGGCAAAGGTCACCGTCCGACGGTAGGTGCCCTCGACGGGTTGGCCACGGGAGACACTGGCATAGGGCAAGCCCAACTCGTCGGATAGTTGGCCGGCAGCCCGCAGCAGCTCCCGCCGCCGCAGAGTTGCCAACAGGTCGGCTCGGTAGAAGGTTCGGCCCTGTTCCTCGCGGGCCAGATCCTCGACCATCAGCCATTGCCGCCGACGGTCTTGGGCGTCTCGCACCTCACGACCGAAACCGGCATCGCGCTGGGGCGCTGGGTTGCTGGCAACCAGTTCCCGGTCCAGCCAGGTGTCGCCGTCGGTGGTGATCTGCTGTTCCAACGGCAGGGTGGAGAGAACCCGAACGGTGACCGGGTTGAATCGGGCCTGAGTGCGTTCATAGTCAGCGACGCGGTCCAGGTGGTCGGGTTGGATGACCCAGGTGCCGTCCGGTTCGCGGACGACGGCATTGGTCAGTCGGCACATTGCCTCCAGCCGCCGGACATGCGTTTCGGCAAAGGCCTCACTGGCCGTGGGATCGTGGCGCAGATGGATGTCGACGCTGTATCGGCCATTGTTGACCGCGGCGATGTCCATGATACGTCGGTCCATCGGACGAGGATCGGTAGCACGCGGTTCCACACGGAGGATGCTGCCCACCGGCGTTGGCTCCGTGGCTTCACCCTTGCCGATATCGACATAGTGGGTGCGACCATCGGTGGCGTCGATGATCAGGTAGTGGCGGTCATTCACCTCGTCCGACAGGCCGCGCGCGATGACACGGCCTGTAATAGGTTGGGCATTGGCGGCACCGGGGTCATGGATGATCAGGTCATTCGGCGTGCGGGTCAGATTCTGCGCGGTCAGTTCCCGATGCAGAGTCTTGATGATATCGCCGCGCTCGCCCATGCGGCGCAGGGTGGTTTCCAGGTCAGGGTCGAGCCGCCATTGGCCCGCGCCCAGGTCCTCGGCCAAGCCCAAACGCTCCAGCTTGCGCAGACGGCCTGTGCGCAGGGCCTGCTGAAACGGGTCGCGGTCACTGCCCGATACCATTTGATCTGGCCCCCGGTCCCGTAGCAGACGCCGGTCCAGGCTGGTGAACCGTTCCTGTTCCACCTCCCGGCGCAGCTTTTCCTGGACCTCCAGGTCGGTGCGGGGGCCCAGATCCAGGCTGACGATCTCGGCGGCGCGTTCGCGCATGCCCTGGGACAGATATTCCCGCGCGATGATCAGGTCCTTGCCGCGATCGTCCTTTCCACGCAGGAGGATGTGGCTGTGCGGGTGCCCAGTGTTGTGGTGATCGACCGCCACCCAATCGAGCCGCGTGTCCAGGTCCTGTTCCATCTGCGCCATGAGGCGGCGGACCAGGGGCTTGAGGTCGTCATACTGGTCGCCATCCTCGGCCGAGACGATGAAGCGGAACTGGTGACGGTCACCGTCGGCGTGGTCGAGGAATGCCCGTCCGTCCAGTTTGTCCTGGTCGGCACCATAGAGCTGACCCGCCTGTCCCTCACGGGTCACGCCATCGCGCTGGATATAGCGCAGATGGGCGCGGGCAGCGGCCATGCCTTTGCCCGCCAGCTTGACGATCCGGGATTTGATGATGACGCGCCGCTGCCGCAATGCCGCAAAGTGGTCGCGCGAGGCCAGCACCCGGCCCACACCAGCACCGCGCCCGATCCGGCTGCCATCGAAACGACCGGACCGCTGGGTAATACTGAGCGGCCCGCCCGCCGCCAAGACGGTGGCCGCCAGCACCCGGTTCAGGAAGCGTTTGCCGCGTCGCCCGGAGGCACTGCGCATGCGGCCCAAACGGGGGCGGAAATCATGATCATCGCCGAACATCGCGGTCTCTCCCGATCAGAGGCTGGCAAAGCGGCTTTGGGCGGGGTCGGTGCTAGAATGGTGCCGATCCTGCCGCCCTGGCACCACCGCAAGGCCCCAAAAAGGATGTGCAGACAGGGGGTTACGGGGGCGCTGGCGCCACCGTTTTATCTTGCCCTACAGCGCCCCTGATCAGCACCCGCGCTTATCCACGCCCTTCTACGCTCTCATGCTTGAAAAGGAAGGGAGCGACAGCCTGAACCGCCGCTCCCGGATCTGCGCCGCCTATCGACCGATGGCGCTCTGGAAGGCCTTCTCGGCGGCGTCGCGCGTGGCATAGGCGCGCTGACGGGTCATGGAATGCAGACGTTCATCGCCATCAACAACGCAGCTGGCGACGATGAATTCGCTGCGAAAATGGCTCAGGATGAGGATGCAGTGCAGGCCTTGCGCACCGTCATCATCGCCCATCCATTCGCCCAGATAATGCTCCTGGAAGCGGCCATCCCAGATGAATTCGGGACGTTCGGCGCTGATAAAACGCTCGACATTGGCCATCAATCCGTCGCTGCCGAACTCGGTCCGGACGTCATCGACAAGGGCGTCGAAACGGTCGATCGCGGCCTGGGGATGCGCTGCAATGAACGACATGGGAACCTCCTTGGCTGGCGTCCTGTTGATCGAGGACGAGGTTCCCGTCCAGCCGGAGAGGGGCCGGTCAAGGACGCCGCAGGCGCCGCAGCGCGGGGCGCGGGGGAGCCAAAATGCGTAGCATTTTGGGGGGACCGCGCATCCTTGACGGGCCCCGCTGCCAGGCTGGTACGATGGGCGGACCGAGATGAGAACCCCCTCCAACGCCCCATTCAGGGACCCGATCAGGGGTGCCGGAAGACCTTAGAAAAGGGAGCGGCATCCGATGGACACCGCTCCCGCCACGCTATGCCGTCAGCAGCATCAGCCGCTTCTGGGCGGCCAAGGTCTCCATAGCCAAAGGGTCCTGACGGATCCGATCCTGAAGCTGACACACCCGGTCCCATGGCCCGGTATTCTCCATGGGATCATCGGCTGATCCGACATACATCGGTGCCTGACTGCGGATGCGGATGGCCTGCTCCAGACTTTCAATAAGGGCAAAGGCCAGACGGCGTTGACGGCAATAGGCATCAGTTCCACGGATTGGCGTGGCAGTTTCGGTCACCATGATCTCCTCCATCGCTGTCGTCCCCGTCATCGAGGACAGCGCCTGGCATCAGCCGGAGCGGGGCCGGTCAAGGAGGCCGAAGGCACCGCGAAGCGGGGCGCGGGGGAACCAAAATGCCTAGCATTTTGGGGGGACCGCGCATCCTTGACGGGTCCCGAGGCCCGGCTGGTACGATGGGCGGACTGAGATGAAGTCCCCTGCTCAACCGTCTATCGCCCCGTGCTCCCAGCCTTGGACAGCGGCGCGAACAGACGACTGTCGCCACTAATCAGTGGCACGAACAGCCCACTGGTGCCGCCTGCTGGCAATCCCAATCTGGCGTCGAGTTTTGCCAGATAGGCCTGGGTTTCGGCTGGCAATGGAACGCCATCGCGGAGGTAGGATTCATAACGCGCTGGTCCGGCATTATAGGCAGCGAAAAGGCCGGGATAGCCGAAGCGGTGGCGCATTTCGGCAAGGTACGCGCTGCCCGCCATGACGTTGGCAGCAGGGGCCAGGACATCGCCCTGGATGCCATATCGGTCGCGCATTTCGGACCAGGTGTCCGGCATCAGTTGCATCAGGCCCAGCGCGCCCTTGGCCGATACAGCATTGGCATCGCCGCCGCTCTCCGCCTTGATGACGACCTTGATCCAGTCCTGCGGCAAGTTGAAACGATGTGCGGCGGCGGCAATTTCGGCTTCGTATGGCGGGGCATCCGTCGCACCGGCAATCACTGTAACCAGCAGCGCGAGGGCCAGCGCTGCCACCTTCAGCGCAGCCATAGTGGCACCAGCCGACCGATGACATGCACCGACGATAGCGGCCCGAAATAGCGGCCATCTAGCGACTCCGCTGCTGGCATCAGGAACAGGATTTCTCCTGCCGACAATACCCCACAGCCCTGCCACCAGGGCAACGGACGGCCCGCCTTGTCGGCCTTTTGACGCACGGCGACCGTATCGCCATTGATGGTGATGACATCGCCCTTGGCGCAGACATGATCCCCACCCATGGCCGCCACCCGCTTGATCAGCGGCACACCGCGCGGCAAATAACCCCGCCGGGCCGCCAAGTCGGCAAGGCTATCCGGCGGTGTTACCAGGGCCAAATCGCCAGGACGAAGGCGGGTTTCCGGCAGCACAAGATAGAGCCCAATGGGAGCCGAGGCGCTGCTGTTCCACACCAGGATAGGCTTCGGGCGAGCCAGCACCGAAAAACCCAACGCCGCCAATGCCAAGCCTGCCAGCAACAATGCCCGGCGACGTGACGCCCGCGACAAGCGGCGGCACAATGGACGACGGGGCGATTTCTGTTGCGACATCGATGCGCAATTCATGACGCATCCCCCTTGTCCGACGTGCTGTCGCGCCGCTCCCCCAATGACCAGGCATCCAGGTCATCAATGTGGTAACGGACATAGCGACCGTGCTTGCGAAAGCGCGGGCCACCGCCTGTCAGGCGCATCTTTTCCAGCGTCCGATGCGACAGGCCGATATAGAAGGCGGCCTGTGCCGTATTCAGAAACAGGCTGCCTTTGCGGGCTTTTGCGGCCCGATTGACCTCATCCTCCATCTCACCGCTCCTCGGGTGACAGCGGCGGGGATCGCCGCAGATGGGGCGAGCATGGCGAACGGGGGCGTGGTTGCGGACGCTCGCAAATCCATCCCCTGGATTTCCGATCCCCTCCCCCCTGAACAGGCAAAAAGCCCCGTCCCGGCGGTGCCGGAACGGGGCTGAAAAGGCCGGGATCAGCGGTCGCGGGGCTCCCACAGGGCGATGTGGGTGGTGCCGTCATCCGCCGGATGTTCCAGCTTGACGAGACGGGCACGCACCCAATGGGGACCGAATTCGGGCGCACCGATCTTGAGGTTCAGATAGGTTTCGCCGCTGGATTTGGCGATCTGGGACCAGCCGGCACCGACCTCGTAGCGCTGGCCGTTGCCGGCGAAGACGCGGTGGTCGGGGGCATTGTCGGACAGCTTGGTCACCGGAACGATGGTGAGCGAAGCGGTGACGTTCAGGGTCTTGAGGATGCCCGAGAAGCTGCCGTCGTCGAGCTTGGTGAAGGTGCCGAGGGTGATGGCCATGATCTGTCTCCTACGCTGCGGTCGCGGGACCATCCCCGCGATGTCCCCGGCGTCAGAGACCGCAAAGGTGACCAGCGCCACCCGAGCAAAGCGAAGGGCCGGAACAAAGTGGAGGACCCTGGGGTGGAGAAAATTTGTTCCGCGCGGAATGCCGGAACCGGGGCCCCGCCCCAAAGGCGGGGTGGTTTCGGCAGGGGAAATTTTCTAGACATCCCCAGGGTTGGCGCGGACACCGCGGGCTCTACGCCAACAGGACGACAGCGGGGATGGGGCTGTGATTATACGGCGAAACGGAGAGGTGTGGCCGTCTGCAAAGGCGTAACTTTAAACAAGACCCAGCTCTCGGACCTGTCTCCCAAGCTGGTTGACGTTTGTCTTTGCGGAGACACCGCTTTCCCTCTGTACGATAACAGTCTCAGACGCTCGTCGCAGAAGTTATTGAGCGCACTGGCTCCGCCGCTGACACCCGCTGAACCGAGTAAGGCTAGCTATCGCCCGCACCTGCCAACCGATGGCGTGCTGTTCCTGAGCAATATTCAATGCGTTGTTCAATGCAGCCTCAGCCCCGCCATAGTCGGACAATGCGGCCAGGAGTTCGCCCCGTTCCCGATGCAGTTCGGCCAGATACCACGCTTCACCGGAACAGGCGCAACGATCCAGCGCCGCATCAACGACCGCCAACGCTTCAACTGATCGGCCAATCAAATTCAGGCCGCGGGCCTGGGCTAGAACCAGGGCAGTCTCATAAAGAACGAAGCGGGTTTGCCGCAGCCGTTCCAACGCGCTTTCAACCAGGGAGAGGCCGTCTGCAACCTCGTCCTGCCGGATCAGCAGTTCGCCCGCAAAGCCATCAGCATAAGTGTTCCATACATCCAGCGAATGGACCTTGGTCACATGTTGCAGCAAGCTGATAAACTGGCTGGCCTTCTCCAGATCGTCGTTCAGCAACGCTATGGCACAGGCCGCATCCGACAGGACATGCGCCAAGGTCAGTTCATGCCCCATCTCCGCCACTTCAGCGATGGTCGCCTCGACCTCCTGCATGGCTTCGACGGGATGCCCCTGCATCCAGAGCAGGCGAGCCAGAGTGATCCTGGCCACGCTGCGTTGCTCATACTGGAAGCGCACCGTGTGGGCGCGGTTCACAGGTGGCGTATACCGTTCCAGCATGCGGTCGATACTGGCGCGCGCCTCTGCGAAGCGCCCCTGAAACAATAAGGATCTGGCCCGCATACGGTCAGCGATGGCGATATCCGCCTCATCCTGTTGTTGCGCCGCCAGCATGGCGAACCTTTCGGCCATGGCCAGCGCTGCCCGGGGTTGTCCGTCATTAGTGCGGTCCACCCACAGGGCCCACAGGGCCCGGGACTGATAATCGGCATCATTCAATCGGGTGGCAATGTCCAGCGTACGCTGCCAGGCCGCGGCGCCATGGGGCTGGACTGTGCTGGCCCGCATCTGCTGCCATCCCAGCGCCGCATAGAGCTTCATGCGCTGCCGCTCGTTCTGATAGGCCGGAATTTCCAGCAACTCCAGGGCCCGATGGACGCGGGCATGGCATTCCTCGACCTGAAGCAGCGCAAACCAGAAGGGTACGGCGGCGACCGTGATGCCGATGCCAATGGACGGATCGCCATCGGACGAAAAGGCCCAGTCCAGCGCCGCCCGCAGATTATCGACATGGCCGATATAGGTCGACAACCAGACCGGGGTGGGTTTCGTCTCCCATTCCGCCTCGGCCTGCTCAAACACAGCCCGGTAATGGGTCGCGTGCCGCCGGCGCATGGCATCCGCCTCGCCTGCCCCTTCCAGCTTTATTCGTGCATAGGCCCGAGTCGTATCGAGGAGCCGGTAGCGCGCCTCCGCCTGTCCCCGCTCCACGGTCAGCAGTGACTTGGCCGCCAGTTCGGCCAAGGCCTCGTCGATCTCCATCTCCTCATCGGGAGGCAGGATGGCGGCCACCAGCGCCGCTGTGAATACCCCGTTGAACACGGACAGATGCCGCAGCAATCGTTGTCCGACCGCTGGCAGCGTGCGGTAGCTCCAGTCGAGGGTGGCGCGCAGCGTCTGGTGGCGGGGCAACGCCGTGCGGCGACCACGCGTCAGCACCCGGAAACAGTCATCCAGCGACGCCGCGAGGCCCGCGATGCTTGTGGTGTCCAGATGGCCCGCCGCCAACTCGATAGCGAGCGCGATCCCATCCAGTCGCCGGCAGATCTCTGCAACAGCGGGCGCGTCGGTATCTTTCAGGGCATACCCACCCAGACAGGCGGAGGCCCGCTCCACGAACAATTGCACGGCGGCGTAACCCATGGCGTCCGCCGCCAGGACATTCCCCTCCGGTGGCACGTCCAGTGGCCTCAACCTCTGCACCCATTCCCCGGCGGCGCGCAGCGGCTCCCGGCTGGTGGCCAGGATAGTGAGAGACGGTAACCGGGACAGCAGTATCTCCGCCAGTGCGGCTGCGCCCTCGATCACATGCTCGCAATTGTCCAGCACCAGCAGCAGTGCCCGGTCACGCAACTGCTCTACCAGATTGCCGGCCAGATCAACCGACCGGTCTGTCAGCCCCAGGAGCGTCGCCAACGCCCCTGCAACCGCCGCAGGTTCCGCCACCGGTGCCAGATCGACGAACAAGATGCCGCCAGGCTTGGCCGCACGCCTGGCGACGGCCACAGCCACGGTGGTCTTTCCCATCCCGCCGGGGCCTACGATGGTCACAAGACGCTGCTGCGACAGCAGGGTGACAAGATTATCCACCACCTCCTGCCGGCCCACCAGGCGGGTGACGGAGACCGGCAGGTTTCCTGAAATGGGAGAGGTCGCCACAGGCATGGTGGGGGGCGGTGGCGGCCGCTGGTCGGCCATGCCCCGGACGGGCGCCACAAAGCAATAGCCGCGACCAGGCACATTGGTGATGTAACGCCCACCAGCCGGATCATCCCCCAGCGACTTGCGCAAGGTCCCGATATGCACACGCAGATTGGCTTCATCGACAAACGTGCCAGGCCATGTGCGGGCGATCAATTCCTCTTTCGCCACAACCTCTCCCGATCGCCCCGCAAGGGTGATCAGCAGGTCAAAGGCACGGCTGCCAATACGTACGGGACAACCACCGCGCAGCAGCAGGCGCCGCTCCGGCAGCAACTGGAATTCTCCGAATGACAGGCCCTGCGGCTCCATCCACCCCCCCGGCGCCGTACATGACAGCGTTGCCGCATGCACTCCATCATAATGTGTGAAAGCGTCAACCCCGACCATGGTTAACAATCCGTTGCGACAGACTATGGTTCTTTACATCCCTTTACGGGCTTATGGGCGGCACCTGCTTCATGATGTTTCCAGGCAGATACGCCGAAACCTGGAGGAACATCAACATGGCCAAGCGCGCTCTGATCGTCATTGATCTGCAAAACGACTATTTTCCCGGCGGTAAGTGGACCCTGAGCGGTGTTGAAGCCGCAGCCGCCAATGCCGCCCGCCTGATCGCCGCCGCCCGCGCCGCGGGCGAGCCCGTGATCCATATCCGCCACGAATTCCCCACCACCGAAGCGCCGTTCTTTGTACCGGGCAGCAAAGGATCGGAAATCCATCCCGCGGTCGCCAATCGCGCCGATGAACCTGTCGTGCTGAAGCACCAGATCAATTCCTTCCGCGATACCAACCTGAAGGAACTGCTGGACGCGCGCGGCGTGGATGAAGTGGTAATCTGCGGTGCCATGAGCCACATGTGCGTGGATGCCTGCACCCGGGCCGCGACCGATTTCGGGTATAAGGTGACGGTGATCCATGATGCCTGCGCCTCCCGCGATCTGACCTTCGGCAATACCACCGTGCCGGCGGCCCATGCACATGCCGCGTTCATGGCGGCGCTCGGCTTCGCCTATGCCACGCTGCTGTCCACCGAAGATTATCTGGGCAATGCCGCCATTGCCGCCTGACTTCATGGTTAACCATCCTATACCAACGTGTTAGAGGCCTGAAATACCCAGATAATTGGCCAAAGGCCCGCCGGGGTCCATCCTGTGCTGGCTTTGCGGTCGAGCTACTCGGCCTCCGGCGGCAACGCCGCCCCCATTGGACAATCGGAGCCCATCATGAAGAGCATGGTGACCCGCGCCGTTATCGGCGCCACGCGCCGCGACGTCCTGGCCGGCGGTGTCGGCCTTTACGCCGCCGGCCTGTTGTCCCCCTTTCTCTTTTCCCAGGCGTCGGCCGAAGCAGCCACGCCCCTTGAAGGAATACGGATCATGAGCACGATCAAGACCAAGGACGGCACGGAGATTTCCTACAAGGACTGGGGTCCGCGCGATGCGCAACCCATCGTCTTCCACCATGGCTGGCCCCTATCTGCGGACGACTGGGACGCGCAGATGCTGTTCTTTCTGGGTCAGGGGTTCCGTGTCATCGCCCATGACCGGCGCGGCCACGGGCGGTCCAGCCAGACCGATACCGGCAACGAGATGGACACCTATGCCGAGGATGTGAAGGCGCTGGCGGTGGCCCTCGACCTGAAGGGCGCCATCCATGTCGGCCATTCAACGGGCGGCGGAGAGGTGGCGCGCTATGTCGCCAGCGCCGAACCGGGCCGGGTGAAAAAGGCCGTGCTGATCGGCGCCGTGCCCCCCATCATGGTGAAATCCGACAAGAATCCTGGTGGTCTGCCGCTGGAAGTGTTCGACAGTTTTCGCGCTGCGGTGGCCGCCAACCGGGCGCAGTTCTACAAGGATGTGCCGACCGGCCCGTTCTATGGCTACAACCGGCCAGGCGCCAAGGTTTCCCAGGGGGTCATCGACAATTGGTGGCGCCAGGGCATGATGGGCGGCATCAAGTCCCAGTATGACTGCATCAAGGCCTTCTCGGAGACCGATTTCACCGAGGACCTGAAGAAGATCGACGTGCCCGTCCTGCTGCTG
Source organism: Niveispirillum cyanobacteriorum (assembly GCF_002868735.1). Taxonomy (GTDB): domain Bacteria; phylum Pseudomonadota; class Alphaproteobacteria; order Azospirillales; family Azospirillaceae; genus Niveispirillum; species Niveispirillum cyanobacteriorum. The sequence continues at coordinate 1,152,531 of NZ_CP025612.1, forward strand.
CATGGCGATGATGACCAGATCGTGCCCATCGCCGACAGCGCCCTGTTGGGCATCAAGCTGCTGAAGAAGGGCACGCTGAAGGTCTACAAGGGCTTCGACCACGGCATGGCCACGACCCAGGCAGACACGATCAACGCCGACCTGCTGGCCTATTTCAAGGCCTGATCGTGTTGCGTTTCCCGTACCGGCAGACCGGTGCAAGGGTCTGGCCCTTGAGGGTTTCCAAACTCTTCACTGCCACCCCGGTTACGGTGGAGAAAGCGGAAACGGTGGCGGAAAATTCCGCTGTGGTCTTGCAGCAATGGAGGTCAGCATGCCGCGTCAAGCCTTTGACCCCGAACCGTCACCCATCGCCCGGCGCGCCTTCCTGGCCGGGGCAGCCGCGCTGACCGTGACGGCGGGCGCCCTGGATACCGAGCCCGGCGTGGCGGCCCCGCCGCGGCACTTCGGACATGGGAATTTCCAGATCGATGTGTTCAGCGACGGTTTCATCATCCTGCCCGACGCCGTCATCGCCCCGGATGCCGGCCCCACCGAAAGGGCCGACATCATAAGGCGGCTGGGTGGGCGGCAGGGAACGGCTGACATTCCCGTCAACATCCCGCTGATCCGGGCCGGCGAGGCGCTGATCCTGGTCGATACCGGGTCGGGGGACAAGTTCCAGTCAACGGTCGGGCGGTTACGCGACAATCTGCGGGCCGCCGAGGTCGATCCGGCCAGCATCACCCATGTGGTTCTGACCCATGCCCATCCCGACCATTCCGGCGGCGTGCTGTTGCCGGATGGCAGCCTGTCCTTCCCCAATGCCACCTATCACGTGTCGGCGGCGGAATGGGATTTCTGGATGGGACAGGACCCGGCGGGCCGTTATCCGGGGTTACGCGATTTCGTGCCCGGCGCCAGACGGGACCTGGGTGCCGTTGCCGACCGGCTGGTCCGGCTGCGCGACGGGGACGAGGTGGTAACCGGTCTCAGGACCCTGTCCACACCGGGGCACACGCCGGGCCACATCTCTCTGGAACTGGCGGGGGATGACGGGCTGCTGATCACCGGCGACGCCATAACCAATGTCGTCGTGTCGTTCGAGCATCCTGGCTGGCGCTTCGGCTTCGATACCGACCAGGACCAGGGGGTAGCCACGCGACGCCGCCTAATCGACCGGGCGGCGGCGGAGAAGCTGCACATGCTGGGCTATCACTGGACTAGCCCCGGCTTCGCCATCGCCGAACGGCACGGCACCGCCTATCGCCATGTGGCCCTGGGTTGATGGGAAAAGGGAAGATGATGACGATACCACGCATCCTCATCGTCCTCACTTCCTGCGACCGGCTGGCCTGGATCGGTCCGCCGGCCGGCTTCCGGCTGTCAGAGTTCACGGCGGCCTGGACGGTGCTGACCGACGCTGGATCGGAACTGGCACTGGCATCCCCCCAGGGCGGGGCGCCCCCGGTCGATCCCGTGGGCGACGCGCTGAGTGGCAGGTCGGAAGCCACAAGGCGGTTCCTGGCCAACCGGGAGGCGCGCGATGCGCTGGCGGACACGCTGCCCCTGGACCAGGTGCATGCGGGTGATTTCGATGGGCTGTTCTATCCGGGCGGAACGGGGGTGCTGGGCGATCTTGCGGTGGATAGCCATTCCATCGCCCTGATCGCCGCCTTCGCTGCGGAGGCCAAGCCTATGGGTTTTGTTTCGGAGGCGCCGGCAGCCTTGCTGCGGGTAAGCGAGCCCGATGGCACGCCCTATGTGGCCGGGCGACGCTTGACGGTGGAGGATGGTGGTGCAACCCTGTTACCGGGTGGCAGGCGGCTCGGCGAGCTGTTGGCGGATCTGGGGGCCTGCATCATACCCGGTGCCGCCGGGGGACAACATGTGGTGATCCATGGGTCACTGGTGACGGGGGGCAACCCGGCATCGGCGGATGCCACGGCCCGCGCCCTGGCAACGCTGGTCCTGCGGGCCGCCGGCCCCTGACAGAAGGAGGAAACATGCTGCCCGCCTTGCATATCCGCCAGGACCATGTGGTCCCCAGCCTGCGCACGGACTGGACCGGTGTTTCCGCTGAACTGCTGAATACGACCGACGGGCGGGCCTATGATTTCCGGTTCGACGGGCCGGCGCTATATCTCTGCTTTGGCTTGTCTGGCCGGCGGAAGGACAGCGTGGTCAGCGTCGATGGGGAAAAAGCCACCCGCTTCATCGAAATCGCCAATCATTTCCACATCATCCCGGCTGGTGCCCGGTTCGAGGGATTTTCCGTGCCCGCGACGGCGCAGCGTTTCGTGCAGGTCTATCTGGACCCGCGGTCGGGTGTGCTGCATCCCGACCTGGACCTGACGGAAATCGCCCCCCGCCTGGCCGCCACGGATGCCAACCTGATGGCCACCGCCCGCAAATTCGAAGCGGCGGTGACCGCCCCCCGACCGCTGGGGCGTCTTTACGGGGAAACGCAGGGCTGTGCGCTGGCCATCGAGTTGCTGCAATGGCAGCGGGGCCAGCAGGTGCGACAGCGGGCAACCCGCGGCGGCCTGTCCCCGCATCAGTATAACCGCGTTACCGGCTTCATCCGCACCCATCTGCATGAGGAGATCGGACTGGTGCAACTGGCAAGGTTGGCCGATCTGACGCCATGGCATTTCTGCCGGGCCTTCAAGCAGAGTACGGGCATGACCCCGCACCGCTGGGTCACCGCCCTGCGGATCGAGCGGGCCAAGGAACTGCTGGCCGACCAACGGTTCAGCATCACGGATGTGGCCCTGGCCGTCGGCTTCGCCGGCTCCACCCAGTTTGCCCGTAGTTTCCGAATTGGAACCGGCCTGTCGCCGACCGCCTGGCGCCAGCAACGCCTGTAGCAAACAGTGCAGCCGTAAGTTCACCGCAATACCCGTCGTCTGGCGCAAGAAGCGTCAAGACCGCGCCTCGGCAAAGAACCCAAGTTAACGCTCACTCCGTCCGCATCGGGATGGCGTGCCGGAACCCGGCCGCTTTCCCGCGACACCCCCCTCTTGCCGGCGGGAGGAGCATTTCGATCCCACATCATAAAGGAGGTCCCATGTCCGCCTATCAATCCGCCGTCCCCGGGTACCGGTTGGGTGACCCGTCGCTGCCGCAATCCCCGGTTTCCCTGGCCGAACTGGATTTGCTGAAGCAGACATTGCTGTTCACGGAGGAGGATACGTATTATCTGCGCAAGGCCGGTGACGTTTTGGTGCCGCAGACCGATGCCATCCTGGACGTCTGGTATGGTTTCGTCGGCAGCCACCCACATCTGCTGCATTATTTCACCAACAAGGCCGATGCCACGCCGAACATGGATTATCTGGGACGGGTACGCGCCCGGTTCGGCCAGTGGATCAAGGACACGACCGATGCCGATTACGGCCAGAGCTGGCTGAACTACCAGCATGAGCTGGGTGTGCGCCATACCCGGGCCGGCAAGAACAAGACCGACAATGTCGCCTCGGTCGAGCATATCCACCTGCGCTACCTGATCGCCTTCATCGTACCGATCTCCGCCACGATCGAACCTTTCCTGAACAAGGCCGATGCCAGTCCGGACGAAGCGCGCAAGATGCACGCCGCCTGGACCAAGGCGGTGGTCCTGCAGGTCATTCTCTGGAGCCATCCCTATATCAAGCCGGGCGATTTCTGATGAACACCAGATTTGCCCCTGAACTGGCGGTGACCCGCTGGTTCAATAGCCCGAAGTCCCTGACGCTGGCGGGCCTGCGCGGCCGGCCGGTACTGATCCATGCCTTCCAGATGTTGTGTCCCGGTTGCGTGATCCATGGCACGCCACAAGCACAGAAGGCGCATATGATGTTCCGCGACAGCGACCTTCAGGTCATCGGCCTGCACACGGTGTTCGAACATCACGACGCCATGAATCCCGGCGCGCTGGAAGCCTACATCCATGAATTCCGCCTGACCATGCCCATCGCCGTGGACCAGCCAGGCGAGGGCACGCCCACACCGGTGACCATGCGCCGTCTGGGCCTGCGCGGCACGCCGTCATCGGTGCTAATCGGCCGCGACGGCAGTATCCGCCATCACGGCTTCGGGCAGGAGGATGACATGGCGGTGGGCGCCCTGATTGCCGCCGCGATCGCTGAGAAGCCGTTTACGCCCGCCCTGGCAGCGGCCGGCACTGACGATGCCGACGCCTGCACGGACGAATTCTGCCCAGCCCCCTGACATCCCCCGATCAAGGAGCCCCAGCCATGACCAAGCCGACCCTGACCCATGCCACCGGCGCCCCCGTCGCCGACAATCTGAATATCCAGACCGCCGGCCGGCGCGGCCCGGCGCTGCTGCAGGATATCTGGCTGATCGAGAAGCTGGCCCATTTCGACCGGGAAGTGATCCCGGAGCGGCGTATGCATGCCAAAGGCTCCGGCGCTTATGGCACATTCACCGTGACGCAGGACATTTCCCGCTACAGCAAGGCCAAGATCTTTTCCGAAATCGGCAAGCAGACGCCGGTCTTCCTGCGCTTCTCCACCGTGGCCGGGGAACGCGGGGCGGCGGATGCGGAACGCGACATCCGCGGTTTCGCGATCAAATTCTATACCGAGGAGGGCAATTGGGACGTGGTGGGCAACAATACGCCCGTCTTCTTCTTCCGTGACCCGCTGCGCTTTCCCGACCTGAACCATGCCGTCAAGCGCGACCCGCGCACCGGCATGCGCAGCGCCGACAATAACTGGGATTTCTGGACCCTGCTGCCCGAGGCACTGCATCAGGTGACCATCGTCATGTCCGACCGTGGCATCCCCCGCACCTATCGCCACATGCATGGCTTTGGCAGCCACACATTCAGCATGATCAATGCCGCGAATGAGCGTGTTTGGGTGAAATTCCATTTCCGCAGCCATCAGGGCGTTGAGAACCTGACCGACGCGGAATCCGAGATCGCCATCGGCCGGGACCGCGAGACCCACCAACGCGATCTTTTCAACAGCATCGAGGCCGGCGACTTCCCGCGCTGGACTTTGGCCATCCAGGTGATGAACGAGGCGCAGGCGGCAGCCCACTATCACGACCCGTTCGACCTGACCAAGGTCTGGACCCATGCCGACTACCCGCTGATTGAGGTAGGAGTGCTGGAACTGAACCGCAACCCGGAGAACGTGTTCGCGGAGGTGGAACAGGCCGCCTTCTCCCCCGCCAACATCGTGCCTGGTATTGGATTCTCCCCTGACCGGATGCTGCAGGCCCGTCTGTTCTCCTATGGCGATGCCCAGCGCTACCGGCTGGGGGTGAATTTCAACCATATCCCCGTGAACGCGCCGAAATGCCCCTTCCACAGCTACCACCGCGACGGGGCCATGCGCACCGATGACAATCTGGGTGGCACGCCCACCTATTTCCCCAACAGCCAGGGCCATTGGGCAGACCATCCGGAAACCAAGGAGCCGCCTTTGCCGCTCGACGGGCCAGCAACCCATTATGATCATAGGGTGGCCGATGATCATTGGCAGCAGCCGGGCGATCTTTTTCGCTTGATGGGTCTGGCGCAGCGCCAGGCTTTGTATGAAAATACCGCCCGTTCACTTGGTGGTGCCGCCCCCCACATCCAGCGGCGCCATATCGAAAATTGCACGAAGGCCGATCCCGCCTATGGCGCGGGCGTGGCCCTAGCACTTGGCCTTGACGTTTCCGCCTATGCTGCAGAGTGAGGAAACCTATGGTCGCACAGCTTACCAGTGTCGAGCGACAGTTCGCCTTGCTCGTTCTCGGCCTGCTTTCCCTGTGCGGCCTGGTCATGGCCGCCGCTGCCAATGACGACCTGTTCGCCCTGCATGGAGGGCTGGTCCTAGTCTTCGCTGTGGGGTTGGGTTTTCTGGTCCTGTCGGGTTTGGACGCGCCTGAGCCGTCCAGCAGCCGCTTCAGCGAATATTACGACGATCCCAGCCGGGTCGCCATCGTCCTGACCATGGGCTGGGCCGTTTTCGGGCTGGCCGTGGGTGACTGGGTGGCCTGGATGCTGGCCTATCCGGACCTGACCTTCGACGCAGCCTGGGCCAGTTTCGGGCGAATCCGGCCCATCCATACCACGGCCGTCATTTTCGGCTTCGGCGGCAATGCCCTGATCGCCACCTCCTACCATGTGGTTCAGCGCACCTGCCGGACCCGGCTGGCCGGACAGTTCAGCCCCTGGTTTGTGCTGCTGGGCTATAATCTGTTCTGTCTCTTGTCCGTCACCGGCTATCCGCTGGGCATTACCCAGTCCAAGGAATATGCCGAGCCGGAATGGTATGTCGATCTCTGGCTCTGCGTCGTCTGGATCACCTATCTGGTCCTCTATATCCGTACCCTGGCGCGGCGCCGGGAGCCGCATATCTATGTGGCCAACTGGTATTATCTGGCCTTCATCATCGTCGTGGCCATGCTGCATATCGTGAACAATATCGCCGTGCCGGTGGCCTGGAACCATTCCCGCGCCTATTCGGCCTTTGGCGGTGTGCAGGATGCCATGACGCAATGGTGGTACGGGCACAATGCCGTCGCCTTCTTCCTGACGGCCGGCTTCCTGGGCATGATGTATTATTATCTGCCTGTGCGTGCCCAGCGGCCCATCTTTTCCTACCGCATGTCCATCATCAGCTTCTGGGGCATCACCTTCATGTATATGTGGGCGGGCTCCCACCACCTGCATTACACGGCCCTGCCGCATTGGGTGCAGACTTTGGGCATGACCTTCTCCCTGATCCTGCTGGTGCCGTCCTGGGGGTCGGCGGCCAATGCGCTACTGACGCTGAACGGTGCCTGGCACCGGGTGCGCGACGATGCGACGCTGCGCTTCATGATGGTGGCAGCCATCTTCTATGGCCTGACCACCTTCGAAGGCTCCTTCATGGCCATCCGGGCCGTGAATTCCCTGTCGCACTATACCGACTGGACCGTGGGCCATGTGCATGCCGGCGCCCTGGGCTGGGTGGCGCTGATCAGCTTCGGCGCGCTCTACAGCCTCGTCCCCTCTCTCTGGGGGCGAGAGCGGATGCATTCCGCCTGGGCGGTGGAGGCGCATTTCTGGCTCGCCCTGGCGGGCACCCTCATCTACGTCTTCGCCATGTGGAACTCGGGCGTCATCCAGGGCCTGATGTGGCGTACCTATGATCCGGGCGGCACGCTGGCCTATTCCTTCATCGATACGGTGGTGGCCATGCACCCCTACTACATAGCCCGCGCCATCGGCGGGGCACTGTTCCTGGCCGGTGCGGCCATCGGCGCCTGGAATGTCTGGATGACCATCCGCGGCCCCGCAGCGGCATCGCAAGCGGCCGGGGACGACCGGCCGCTGACCGTTCTGGCGGGGGAGTAAGCCGATGTTCGGACTACACTACCGGCTGGAAAAGCATGGCCTGGCCCTGGTGCTGGGGATCATCTTCGTTGCCGCCATTGGCGGACTGGTAGAGATAGCCCCCCTGTTCACCATCGACGAGACCGTGGAGGACGCGCCCGACATGCGGCTCTACACCCCGTTGGAAGTGGCAGGGCGTAATATCTATATCCGCGAGGGTTGCTACGCCTGCCACTCACAGATGATCCGCACACTACGGGATGAGGTGGAGCGTTATGGCCCCTATTCCCTGGCCGTTGAATCCAAATATGACCATCCCATGCAATGGGGGTCGAAGCGCACGGGCCCCGATCTGGCCCGCATCGGCGGCAAATATTCCGATGAATGGCAGGTGGCGCATCTGATCAATCCGCGTGCCGTCGTGTCCCAATCGATCATGCCTTCCTACCGGTTCCTGGCCAGCACCGCCCTACGCACCGACGATCTGGGCCTGCATCTGAAGGCGCTGAGCCGGGTCGGTGTTCCCTATACGCAGGAGATGGTAACCAATGCCACCGCTGACGCCATCGCCCAGGCCAGTGCCGATGGCGGTGAAGGCCTGACTACCCGTTATGGCACCGCCACGCAGGCCCGCGTCTTCGACGGCAATCCGGGCCAAGTGACGGAGATGGACGCGCTGGTCGCATATCTCCAGATCCTGGGCCGGCTGACCAATGCCGCCCATGCCAACAGCCAGCCGCCGGAGGAATGAGATGCCGGAGACAGGCCACGCGCTGACCGTGCTGCTCGCCAAGGGGTTCGGGCTGTTCTATTTGCTGGCCCTGTCGGCCTGCGTTCTGATCTACACATTCTGGCCCGGTAACGGGAAACGCTTCGACCAGGCCGCAAAATCGGTGCTGCGTGGGGAGGATCGGCCATGAGCGGCGAGGCTGAGCGTGATCCCATCACCGGACACATGACCACAGGCCATGAATGGAACGGCATCAAGGAACTGAATACCCCGGTGCCACGGGCTGTCTGGTTCTTCCTGATCATCGCCTTCCTGTTCAGCGTCTTCTGGTGGGTGCTGATGCCGGCTTGGCCGCTGGGACACACCTATACCAAGGGCCTGTTGGGTATTGACCAGCGGCGGGTGGTGGCAGAAGACCTGCGCCGGGCGGCGGCGAAGGCGTCCGCCTGGCGGGAAGCGGTGGCACAGCGTGACTATGCGGACATCAAGGCGGACCCTGCCCTGATGCAGCAGGTGCGCCGGCATGGCGCGGTGCTGTTCGGTGATAATTGTGCCGCCTGCCATGGGCATGGTGGTACCGGCGGGCCAGGCTTCCCGGCCCTGGCCGCCGGCGCCTGGCTGTGGGGCGGGGCACCGGAGGTACTGGCGGAAACCCTTCGTGTCGGCATCAATTCAGATCACCCAGAGACCCGTGTATCGCAGATGCCGGCCTTCGGGCGCGACCAGTTACTGGCGCGGGCCGATATCCTGGCCGTCATCGCCCATGTACGTTCCCTTTCGGGAACGGGAAGTGGCTCGGCGGCCGGCAGTGAGCTGTTCGCCGCTAATTGCGCCGCCTGTCATGGAGAGGATGCCAAGGGCATGGTGGAGACAGGCGCCCCCAACCTGACCGATGCCACCTGGATCTATGGCGGCAGCGAGCAGACATTGTTTGCGACTGTCTTTTACGGGCGCCAGGGGCATATGCCGCGCTGGGACCAACGCCTGTCGGACCTGGACCGCAAAATCCTGGCCCTTTATGTCGCCGATTTGGCCAATGGGGGCCACCATGACCATCCTTAGTCGCTGGCGCTTCATCCTGCTGGTGGGGGCGGGCATCGCCCTGCTGGTTGGGGCTAATTTCCATCTCGTGATGGTGGCGCTGGAGAGCCAGCCCGCCTGCGTGCCACATCAGAAACCGGGCGTGAAGCCCGCCCCCACCGGATACAGCGCCGCCAAATCCGCCTGTTGAGAGACATGACACCATGATCAGTCCCGCCGACAGCCTGCCCCCCACCGTTCCCCCCCTGCCCCATGACAGTCCCTATGCGCGCGGCCTGCCGGCATCAGCGGCCCTGCGCTGGCTGAATGCAGGATGGCGCGACCTCTGGGACAATCCGGGCGGCAGCCTGGCCTATGGTGCTGTCATGCTGCTGGTGTCCTGGCTGGTGGTGGCCGGATTGGTCGGGCTCGGGCGGGATTATTTCCTGTTCCCGGCCCTGTCGGGCTTTGCCATCGTGGCCCCGGCCTTCGCCACGGGGCTTTATGAGAAAAGCCGGCGCCGGGCGGCGGGAGAACGGATCGGGCTGTCGGCCATGCTGCGTGTGCGGGCGGCATCGGGGCGGCAGATCCTGTTCGTGGGCGTGCTGCTCTGCCTGCTGATGCTGCTCTGGATGCGCGCCGCGGTCCTGCTCTTTGCCCTGTTCTTCGGCTGGCAACCGTTTCCGGGCCTGGAGCATGTCGCCGCCATGCTGTTCACCGACCCGCTGGGCTGGGCCTTGCTGCTGGTGGGTGGGGCCGTGGGTGGGCTGTTCGCCGCCTTCGCCTTCGCCATCTCCGTATTCTCCCTGCCGATGCTGCTGGACGAACGGATCGATGCACTGACAGCGATGGGCACCAGCATGGCCATGGTCTGGCGCAATCTGCCCGTCATGCTGGCCTGGGGTGCCATCGTGCTGGCACTGCTGGTCCTGGGCCTGCTGCCCGGCCTGTTGGGCCTGTTGCTGGTCTTTCCTGCGTTGGGCCATGCTACGTGGCATGCGTACCGCACGATGCGCAGCCAATAGAGGCGCCGGGGCGTTTGCCGCCTTATCGATGTTTAACTATTTTGACCGTCCGCATAACACCTTAATATGATTCCGCTGACATTTGGCCCATGCCAACATCATGTCCGTCTCCGTTCATGGAAGGACGTCCAGTGTCCCGCCCCTTGCTTGTCTGTGTCATTGATGATGATCCATCGCTCTGCGCCGCTCTAGAAAATCTCCTGCGTTCATACGGCTATCGCGCCGTGGCCTATGGGTCTGCTGAAGAATTCCTCGCCAGTGCGGATGCGGACAGGGCCGATTGCATTATCAGCGATATCCAGATGCCCGGAATGTCCGGTATCGACCTGCGGCTGTTCCTCACGCATACGCGGCCGGATTTGCCCGTCATCCTGATGACCGCGCGCACCGAGCGCATCCTGCTGGACCGCGCTGCCGCCGCCAACCCGTTCCGCGTGCTTCAGAAGCCGTTCGATGCGCAGGAACTGGCAGAATGTCTGACGGTCGCCATGGGAACCGTGGATGCGGCCATGCCGGGGCTGGGTCGGCCATGACGGATGATATCGCGGATCTGATTTCCGAAAGCCTGATCGTGCGTGACATGCAGGGGCGCGTCACGATCTGGAACCGGGCGTCCGAACGGCTCTACGGCCTGCCCGCCGCTGCTGCCCTGGGGCGGCGCCTGCACGATCTGCTGGGGACCCGCCACCTGTTCGCGATGGCGGATATCGAGGCGCGGCTGCTGTCGGGCGGCACCTGGGAGGGCGAGGTAGGGCGCCGTGCCGCCGACGGGCGCGAATTGTCGGTGGAGGTACGCTGGACCCTGCGCCGTGATGCGGGCGGACAGCCGGCCGATATTGTGGAAACCGGGCGCGATATCTCCGCGCTGAACGCCCTGGAACAGGAAACGCGGCTGGCGGCGCATCGCTACCGAAACCTGTTTCAAGCCATGGCCGCCGCGTTCTGGGAGATGGATTTCAGCCGCGTGCGTATGATGATCGGCAGCTTGATGGCGTCGGGTGTCACCGACCTGCACCGCTATATGGCGGAAAACCCGGACTGGGTGGTCGAGGCCATGCGGGCCGTTCTGGTGATTGACGTCAATGACAAGGTCATCTCCCTGTTCGGGGCCACAAGGCGTGAGGAGATTGTTGGTGGCCATGTTGCCTGGTGCTTTCCCCCGCAAAGCCGCCACGTCTTCGCGGAAAGCCTGATCGCCGCCGCACGCCGTCAGGATCGTTACGCAACGGAAACCACCCTCACCCGGCTGGACGGCCAGTCCATCGACGTCCTGTTCACCGTCTGCTGGCCGGAAGAACATAAGGGCCGGGGGCATGTTCTGGTCGGCGTGATCGATATTACCGAGCGTAAACACGCGGAAGAGGAAACCCGGCGCAGTGAGCGGCGTTACCGCGAACTGTTCAATCACATGCCCGTGGCGCTGGGTCAGCTCGATATGCGCTATATGAATGACCGGCTGAGCGTACGGTTCGCGAATCAACCGCCGCCGCGCAACGAGATGGATATCGAACTCGATTTTATTCAGGACATCCTGCGCGGCACCCGGGCGATCGAGGTCAATCCCGAGGCGCAGCGCCTGTTCCGGGCGCCCGGACGGGAGGACATGCTGATCCCCATTGAACGTTTCTGGCGCACCCGGCCGGAGACGGTGCGCCGGACCGTCCTGGCCCGTCTCAACGGCGAGCCCGGCTATTCGGAGGAAACGAAGGTCGATGCCCTGGATGGCACGCAGATCGACGTACTCTACACGGTCGCCTTTCCGCCAAGCACCTGGGAGCGGGGCACCAATATCGTCGCCTTCATCGATATCAGCGACCGCATCGCCGCGCTGGCGAAGGTGGAGCAGATGCAATCGGAACTGGCCCATGCCGGACGCGTCGCCATGCTGGGTGAAATGGCGGCCTCCATCGCGCATGAGGTCAACCAGCCGCTCGCCGCCATCGCTACCAGCGGTGCGGCCTGTCTGCGCTGGCTGAACCGGGCGCAGCCCGACCTGGACGAGGTGCGCGATCTGGCCGGGCGGGTCGTGTCCGATGCCCAGCGTGCTGCCGGCATCATCGCGCGGGTGCGCGACATGGCGGCCAACCGCCGCGCGGACCATGTCCCCCTCAGCCTGAATGAACTGGTGGAGGAGGCGACGCATTTCCTGCGGAATGAATTCCAGGCCAGGCAAGTGGAACTGCGGTTCAGTGCGGCAGCAGGGCCGGCGCTGGTATCGGCCGACCGTATCCAGATTCAGCAGGTGGTGGTGAACCTGGCCGTCAACGCCTTGCAGGCCATGGCGGAGGCGAAGGCATCGGCACCGTGCCTGTCAATCACCGTGGCACCGGTTGCGGGCTCCGGCCTGTGCGTGGTTGTCGAGGATAATGGCACCGGCTTAGACCCCGGCACGGCTCATCGCCTGTTCGAAAGCTTCTTCACGACCAAGCGTGAGGGGCTGGGTATCGGGCTGGCGGTCTGCCGGTCCATCATCGAGGCGCATGGCGGCAATATCGAGGCGGGAAACCGGACAGACGGTCAGGGGGCCCGGTTCAGCTTCACCCTGCCATCGTCGGCGGAGAAGACAGCAGCCAATTAGGGCGCGCCGTCCCCGCCCAGTGGTTCTTGCGCTTAATGTTTCAATAACTTAACCTAACCCCCTTCCATACCCGGAGCGGCCCTGATGACGGCTAATCCCATCGTCCATATCATCGACGACGACGCCTCGCTGCGTCTGTCGCTCTGCAGCCTGTTCCGCTCCGTCGGGCTGGACGCCATGGCCTATGAAAGCGTGCGATGTTTCCTTGATACGACCCGCCCGGATGCACCTGGCTGCTTGTTGCTGGATGTACGCATGCCCGGTATCGGCGGTTTGGAGTTCCAGGCACAGCTTCAGGGGCTGGGCATCTGCCTGCCCGTCATCATCATGACGGGGCATGGCGATATTCCCATGTCCGTGCGGGCCATGAAGGCCGGTGCCTTGGATTTCCTGCCGAAACCCTGCCGCGATCAGGACCTTCTGGATGCGGTTTCCGCCGCCATTGAACAGAACCGCAGCAGCCGGGTGGAACGGGACGCGGCAGAACATCTGCATTCCCTTTACGAAACCTTGTCGCCACGGGAACGTCAGGTCATGGCGCTTGTCACCGCGGGCCGGCTGAACAAGCAGGTGGCGGGCGACCTGGGCCTGTCGGAGATCACTGTGAAGATCCATCGCGGTGCCGCCATGCGCAAGATGGGCGCCCGGACCCTGGCCGATCTGGTGCGTATGGCGGAGGCGCTGAAGCTGGTCGGCCCCACGGGCAGCGCCCGTTATACCGACGATCGACATGTTTGAGCGTTGGTATAACGGCGGCGACTGCCGCCGCGCCGCTCGTGCGGCGTAGCCAAGTCAGCGGATGCTGACGCCGGCGGTTGAGGGGCAGGAAAGATTGACCATCGGTCAAGATTTCATGCCGCTAGTATTATACGCAGGTATGAGCGGGTTACATTCATGGACAATTGGTTAACGCCATCTTCCGGCGCATCGTAACGGCATCCCCGATCCATGGGGCCAAGCGATCACCGGAGATATCCAGATGTCGGCGACCCCGCCAATCGACAGGGCGCGCACCGCGCTGCTGTTCGTTGATCCGTACAATGATTTCCTGGCTCCTGAAGGCAAGCTCTGGCCCATGGTCGCGTCCGTGGCCACGGAACTGGGCCTGCTGAATAATCTGCGCAAGGTGGTGGCCGCCTCTCGCGGCGCTGGCCTGCCAGTCATCATCGTCCCGCATCACCGCTGGAAGGATGGTGATCTGGACGGCTGGGACCATCCCAACCCCTATCTGCTGGGCGGATATCAGCACAAGGTGTTTGAAACCGGTAGCTGGGGCGGGGACTGGTTTGTCGATTTCGCCCCCCAGCCGGGCGATCTGGTCGCCACCGAACATTGGGGTTCCAGCGGCTTTGCCAACACCAACCTGGATTTCCTGCTGAAGCAGAAGGGCATCAGCCGCGTAATCCTGATCGGGCTGATCGCCAATACCTGCGTTGAAAGCACGGGCCGCTTCGCCGTGGAACTGGGTTACCACGTCACCCTGGTCCGTGACGCCACCGCCGCCGCCGGGCCCGAGGCTATGCATGCCGCGCACGACATCAACGGTCCCACCTATGCCCACGCCATCGTGACCACCGCCGAACTGCTGGCCGCCCTGGCCAGCCCGAAAATTTGAGGAGATCTGGACATGGACACGCTTTCCTTTAACCACACCGCCCTGACCGCGCCCAACCGTACTGTCGAGGTGGGGGGACGCCGGCTGGCCTATCGCCGCTTCGGACATGGCCCCAACCTCGTCCTCTGTGTCCGGTTCCGGGGCACGATGGATAGCTGGGACCCGCTGTTCCTCGACCTGCTGGCCCGCGACTTCACCGTGAACGTTTTCGACTATTCGGGCCTGGGCCTGTCCACCGGCAAACCCAGCTATGTCAAGACGGACATGGCCCAGGATGTGGACGATCTGGTCACGGCGCTGGGTCTAGGCAAGGTGGCAATCGCCGGCTGGTCCATCGGGGGGATCGCTGCCCAGGTCTTCGCGGCCCTCCATCCGGAGAAGGTCAGCCACGTCCTGGCCATCGGCACCATGCCCCCCGGCCTGATGGTCAAGCCGTCTGCCCCTCTGTTCCTGCAAACCGCCTTCAAGCCCGAGAACGGGATCGAGGATCAGTACATCCTGTTCTTCGAGCCGGACAGCGCCCGATCCCGCGCGGCGGGCGACGCCTCTGTGGCGCGCATCGCATCGCGGTCCATGGTGGTGGACGCCATCACCCCGCCCGCCGTGATGATCCAGTCGGTGATCGAAAGCGCCGACCCGACCACGCCCTTTCCTGATCCCGATGGCAGGTATCAGGCCTTCTACCGCTCCACCGACATTCCCGTGCTGGCCCTGTCGGGCGATCATGACATCATGTTCCCGGTGGAGAACTGGTACGCCATGAACGACTTGTGGCCCACCCTGTTCGTGGTCACCTGGCCCGACAGCGGCCACGGTCCCCAGCACCAGTATCCGGAACTGAGCGCCGACCTGATCGCCAGCTTCGTGAAGAACAACCCACGCCCGGTCTGAGTACCGCCGGCGGTCATTTTGTACCAGCGGCCAGAGATTTTGGCCGGCGGACTTATCCATGGAGGGGAAAATGCTGCTCGGATTGTCGATTGAGGCTTTCACGCTTATGCATGTCATCATCTCCCTGATCGGGATCGCCACGGGGCTGATCTGGCTGCTGGCCGCCGTTGGGGGCCGGTGGTTGGGCCCGATGAACGCGGTGTTCCTTGTCACCACCATCGCCACCACCGTGACGGGTTTCATGTTCCCGATCACGGCCTTCTCGCCGGCCCTGGGGGTGGGCGGAGTGTCGCTGGCGGTACTGGCCGTGGCTGCGGCCGCCCATTTTCGCCGTTGGCCCGTGACCTACATCGTGACGGCAGCAATAGCGCTATACCTCAATTGCTTCGTGGCGGTGGTGCAGGCGTTCCTGAAAATAGGGCCATTGAACAGCCTTGCCCCGACTGGTAGCGAGCCTCCCTTCGCCCTTGTCCAAGGGGCGCTGTTTCTGGCGTTCGTGGCCATGGGTTGGCTTTCTGCCCGGCGGCGCCCCCTACCAGCTTGAATATTGCAGTTCGGACCCTACGAGATTCGATTCCGACCCCAATCACGGCAACTGGCGGGCTCTGACTGATCTTCATGCCCCCTCCCCGAAGCTCCAGACGGGAACGCCCATCTTGCGGGCCTTATCGGCGAGGTTCTGGGTGATGCCGGAGCCTGGAAAGGCGATGAGGCCGATGGGCAGAGTTTCCAGCATCTGGTCGTTGCGGCGGAAGGGTGCGGCCTTCTTGTTGCGGGCCCAGTCGGGCTTGTAGACGATCTGGGCAACGCGGCGGTTCTCGGCCCAGCAGGCGGCGATGCGTTCGGCACCCTTGGGGCTGCCGCCATGCAGCAGGACCATGTCGGGGTGCTTGGCATGGACCTTGTCCAGGGCCGCCCAGATACGGTCGACGTCGTTGCACTCCACCCCGCCGGTGAAGGCCACCTTGGGGCCAGGGGGCAGCAGCAGGTTGGTGTCGGCATGGCGGCGGGCGGCGATATGGTCGCGGCTGTCGATGATCGCCGCCGTCAGGGTGTGGTGGTTCAGTTGTGAGCCCTGGCGCGGGCGCCAGGTGGAGCCGGTCAGGGCCTCGTACATCTCGGCGGCGGCGTCGCGGAAGAACTCGAAGGCGTTGCGGCGTTCGATCAGGCCCAGCCCTTCGGCGGTCAGGCGTTCCAGTTCGACGGAACGGATTTCCGAGCCGCCCTGTTCGGTCTGGCTGCGCTGCTGGGCTTGTTCGTTGGCGTCGAGGTCGCGCTCCAGGCTGCCGATGCGGCGGTGAAAGACATTGACGCAGGCCCAAAGCAGGTCGTCCAGGTCATCCTCCAGCCGGGTGCCGGTCAGCAGCCCGGCCAGCGTCTCGAGGCAGGCACCGATCTCAGCCCTGGCCTGATCGGCCTCTGGCAAAGGGCGCGGATCGGGCTCGTCCTGGAAGGGGCGATAGCCGTAGAGCTGCAATTCCCCCAGCAGATGGGCGGACGGAGCGGCCTCCGTAAGGCCGTCGGTAGCGTTGTATGGGGATGTTGTACGGCTGGTCAGCATGGCGGTCACCGGATTTGTGGGCCGCGCCGGTCGCGGCCTTCCGGGGGAGCGCCCGCCAGGGTTAAGCCCGGCCCCGCACCCCTTGCGGGCCGCAGCGCCAGCGGAGGACGGCCTCTGGCCGTTGCGGGGCCAGGCGACCCTGGCAGATCCCCAACCTGGAAGGCTGCCTTCCTGCGGCCCACCCTTCACGGGTGACGGGACGATGCTGTGCGCTGGACAGGCCCAGTCCGGCTTCCGACGCTACGGAGGCGATTGGGTTACCTGCCCGGATGGAAGGCGGCTGCATCAGCCTCGGCCAGTTGCCGGATGATCCATTCCCGTAGCGCCATCAGGTCGCTGTTGAGATCGTCCAGCCGGGGCCGGAGAGGTAGGACCGTCAGCGCGGCGGCGTGGCCACGCGACGACGGACGGGCAAAAGCCCATTCCCCCGCCGGGTCGGCATCGCAGACGACATAGAGCCGACGCAGCAAAGCCGGAAAAGTCCAGGCGGCGAGATGTGCTGCGGATAAGGCTGCAACGGCTGGCAGAAAGGGCAAGGCTTGGCGCAACGACAGCACCGTCTCCAGCCCCTCTCCCGCCGCCATGACGGGTCCGGCAAAGCCAAAGCGCCCGGCATTGCCTAGCAGATGCCCCATCGCACGGCGGGGATCATCCAGTGCGGCCTTATCCCCATCGGGGCCGAGCCAGGTCCGGTGCAGCCCCGTGACGTGACCGCCATCGTCGGTGACGGCGGCAATCAAGGCGGGCAGGCTGATGGTGCCGGATGGCTCCCAGCGGTGGCAGCGCGGATGAAACCGCAACGCCGGTTCCGGCTGGTGCAAGACAATGCCGCGCTTGGCCAGATAGCGTTCCGCCAGGGTGCCCGGCAAAGGCTTGCTGGCAGCAAATAGACGCTGGCAGGCCTCTGGCGAACCCGTGGGGGCCGCCGCAGCGGCCACCGTTCCGCAGACCGGCAGCGGCAGGCGCAGAACCGCCTGTGCTTCAGCCATGGCGTCGCGGAAGGATAAGCCACGGTTCAGGGCGATCAGGTCGAGCAGGTCGCCATGTTCACCGGTAGCGGCATCGGTCCAAGAACCAGAACGGGGGCCCGTCAGGCGGACATAAAGGCGACGCCCGCGATGGCCTTGCACATCACCAACCAGCCAATAGCGCCCCTGCCGCCGTCCATTGGGCAGAAACTGACGGCAGATGGCCTCAGCATCGCGGGCCAAGCGGCGGGACAGATCGCCAGCACTTTCCATGGGACACCTCCCCATAGGAAAGGCCCGGCACTGTGGCCGGGCCAAGGGTGAAGGATGTCTGGTTATTCCGCCGCGACGGGCAGGTTGGCATCGGCCTCCGCTGCGGTGTTGTCCGCCTGGGGAGTGATTTCCCCCTTGGTCCGCCCCTGCTTGCGCAGCAATTCCGGCAGCCAGCCCGTACCCGCCAGCAGCTCCTGCGCATGGGTGGCCATGTCGGGCTTCTTCAGATGTTCGATGCGCTGGGCGGTGTCGGTTCCATTGGCTTCCCGGACAGCCTCCAGGATGCGGGCCTTGGTGACGCGGCCCAGGAAGTTGTCCACGGTCGGCACCCAACCGGCGGCGGCCATATCCAGGTCCAGCACGCCGGCCAGCGTATCGGCATGGTTCAGGCGGCCATTGTGGCGGTTCAAGTTTTCATGCACGGCATTGACCGTGCCCGCCACGCAATGGGCGAACAGGGCCGCCCGGCTGTCGGCATCGAAACCCACCAGCACATCCCACAGCTCGGTGGCCCGCGCCGGCATCTGCTGCCGCCAGTTCTCATGCCGGTCCACGATGGCGGTGGCGGCGGCACAGTCGCGCAGGCTGGGTTCCTGGAGCACCGGCACCGTGCCACGAGCGCTGATTTCCAGGCAACTGGCATAGGAACCGGGATAGAAGGTCTCCAGGCACAGCACATGCAGCACCGACAGAAACGCCGTGTCCGGATCCCGTGCCAACGCATCGCGCAGAGCCAGGGTGCGATGGGTGGTGAGTTCCATCACCAGCCGGTCGGACAGGGGCTTCATACCCTCATCCTCGGGTTCCGGCTCCTGGCTGACGCTGGTGCCGGTATAGGCGGCGTGGGCCGCAGCGGGCTGGGTGACATCGCATTCCGGTGTCGCGCCATCAGCGTCAGCAGGCACATCTTCCACCTGCGGTTCATCTTCGCGGCGAACGAAGCCGCGTTCCACCCTCAATTCCCCTTCGGCGGTCACACGGACATAGCAGCCAGCGCGCGCCATCTCGTCGGGCTCGAAACGCTCAGGCCGCTCCTCCAACTGGGCGATTTCAGCCGACAGGGCCGTCAGCCGCTGGTCGACCTCTTCGGGGATGTCCTCACCCGTGTCATGCTCCTCGGCCAGCCGTTCATACTCGGCGGAAAGCTCGGCGTACCGCGCCTCCTCTTCCTCCGTCCGGGGAACGATCTCCGCCTTCAGGCGGCGCTGACCTACGGTATGGCCATAGAGGAAATCGACATTCACCTCGACCCATTTCCAACCCTCCGCCATCACCCCCTCGGCGGCCTTGGCCAGTTTTTCCGTCACCAGCCGTTCCAGCAGCGGTACGTCGCCCAACCAACCGCCCTCGTCCGGCGTGAACAGGTCGCGCATCACCGGTCCACCGGCGGCGACATAGGCTTCCAGCCCGACAAAGCGGGCACGCTTGTCATAGGCCGGAATGCTGCTGGCCGTCAGGGCACGGCGGATGTGATAGGGCTCCTTCTGCCAGGGCTGGGTGAGGGATGCCCAGACCTGTTCCTGCCGCTCATGGCTGTCGCTGACGCTGAAGGCCATCAACATGTCGAGGTTCATGCCATCCTCGGCATAGATCTCCAGCAGCTTGGGCGAGACAGACGCCAGCCGCAGCCGCTGTTTCACCACCGCCGGGGTGACAAAGAAGCGGGCGGCGATGTCCTCTTCGCTGAGGCCCTTGTCCATCAGGGTCTGGAAGGCGCGGAACTGATCCAACGGGTGCAGCGCCACCCGTTGCAGGTTCTCCGCCAAACTGTCCTCCTCGCCCAGCCCCTCGGTGCGGATGATGCAGGGGATGGGGGCGTTGCGGGCCAGGCGCTTCTGCTTGACCAGCAGTTCCAACGCCCGGTAGCGCCGCCCGCCGGTGGGCACCTCATACAGCCCAGTCTCCTGGCCTTCCCCGTCGACCTGCGCCCGGACGGAAAGGCTTTGCAGCAGGGTCCGGCGGGCAATATCCTCGGCCAGATCGGCGATGGACACGCCCGCCTTGACGCGACGGACATTGGCCTGAGACAGGACCAGCTTGTTGAAGGGAATATCCTGGGACCGGCTCAGGATGATCTTGTCGGCAGTTTTGGTGGCCATGGGTTTTCTCCATGACGGGCCTGTGGAAGCCTCTCTCCCACCCTGGCACCCGTCACGAACCCCCCAGCCTCCTCTGTCCCCGCCGCCGGTCAGGCAACCCGGTCCAGCAGCTTTTTGGCCCTGGCTTCCATATCCAACCGCGCGTCCTGGTGCGGCTTGTCGCGGGCCACCGCCGTGATGCCCTGGACAAAATCAAAGATGCTTTCCGGTTTGCGCCCCTCTTCTGCCATCACGGTTTCGATGATCTTGCCCGTCTCAGCCTTGGGAAAGCCGCGCTTGCGCAGGAACTCCTCGCGGTCATCATCGCTGCGGGCGACGATCTGTTCACGCGATGCCTTGATGCCGTTGATGAATGGCATGGGGGAGGAATTGGCAAAGCGCGTCAGAGCGGGTGCGGCCTCATGGGCAAAGCGGGACGCCGCATATTTGGAATGGCGGATGGTGATTTCCTGGAAATCCTCCACGCCCCAGAGGTTCCGGTTCTGACACACGGCCCGCAGATAGAAGCTGGCCATGCCCAGGGTCTTGGCCCCCACCTCGCTGTTCCAGCAATAGAAACCACGGAAATACAGGTCCGGCGACCCATCGGGCAGTCGCCCCGCCTCGATGGGGTTCAGGTCATCGACCAGGAACAGGAAGACGTCGCGGTCGCTGGCATAGAGCGTGGTCGTATCCCGCGTAATGTCCACGCGTGGATGATAGATGCCGGTCGACCAGTCCAGCACGCCGGGCACTTTCCAACGGGTGTCCCCGGTTCCATTGCCCGCAATGCGCTGTACCGCCTCGACCAGTTCATGATCAAAGATGCGGCCATAATCGGGGCCGGTAACGGCGCGCAACTCAACGCGACCGTCCTCAATCTCCAGGGTCTTGACCTGCTCGGCCCGATGCGAAGTCAGCCCATATTGCAGGTTGATCCCGGCAAGTGCTGCCGGAAGCTGCCGCAGATAGGCGGCGGGTGCCCCGACCAGTCCGGCCAACTGTCCGAAGCTCCAATGGGTGGGGGCGACAGGACGCTCACCACCCGGCAGCATCAGCGACAGCCGTTCTGGCTCATCACGGTGCGCCTCCACCCTGATATCAGCACTGGTCAGCGTGCGCGTGCGGCTGCGATCTGTGCGGGTCTTGACCGACGTGTACAGGCCGGACAGGGACAGGAACCGCTCATCATCGGGTCGTGAGAACCATTCCGACGATACCCGGCTGTTGCGCTGGCCACGGTTCGCATCCACCCGGTAGCCGCGCGCGGCGTCACGGGGATTGTCGAGGATTTCCACCTGGGTCATGGCACATCTCCATGACGGGTGCCGTAGGCAACTCCTCCAGCCCAACCCGTCACGAAGGCCAAGGCCGCCTCTGACTTTACCGGCTCAGCGCGCACATTGATCCACCGGCGTCGGGGGCTCAAACCCACCCCGCCACAGACCCACGGCGATAAAGCGGGGGGAGCTTTCCGAACCGCTGAAATCGGCGGTGCCATAACGGCAGGCCAGGGCCCAACCCGCCCAGACCATACGCTCCGACAGATGTTTGCCACCGACATAGCAATCGGACAGGTCCGTCTTGCCCGACCGGGGGCGACAAAGGACCGGCGTGCCGGTGACCAGCTTGCGCAATCCCTCCACAGCCTGCTGACCACAGGGCCAAGTCTGCCCCTTTCGGTCCACACATTGCTGGTCGGCCAACGGCACGACGATCCCGGCCAGCCGGTGGCGAACACCGGCAATCTCGATCAGATCGGCTGCGATGACGGTCGCCGGTCCCTCCTGTTCCACCCGACCCTGGGACCAGTAGATGAAAACCCCGGTACCGATACCCACCAGTACCAGAACGGGCACTGCGATTTTGAACAGCTTCATGGCAAAGCCCTCCGTCACATCATGGTTGCGGTCAAAGGGCGGGACCTTCTCCCGCCCAGACCCTGACACCCACGCCCGCCGCCCTTTGACTCTGACCCCTCAGGCCAGCAGATCCCGGTAGCCACCGCGCACCATCCTCCGTCCCTCGCGGATGAGCCGCTGGACCCGCAATCGCAGACAATCCGATCCGCGCGACCATTCGGCACCGACACGCCGTTGCCCAAAGAGCGCGACGGCGATGTCACGCTGGGACGCGCCGGAACCGACGGCATCCACCGCGCGCAGTTTGTCGATCCAGCGCCAAGCCTGAGGTTCCGGCGGATACGGGCTGCGCGGCATTCGACGCAACCGGCAGCACATGCACAAACGGCGCAGAGACGGCACCTTGCGGTCAATCTCCAGCAACCCGGTCAGCGTGCAGCGGAGACGCACCGGGCCGTCGAGAAGCGTCCCATCTGTCACCCGAAGCTGCAGATGCCGAAAGCCATCCGACAACATCAAATGCTCGGCCCCATCAGGTTCCTTGACGACACTTGCGAGGGTCCGAACCG